>NZ_JAULLJ010000099.1:0-1682 GCF_030518095.1 Bacteroides sp. ET489 | reverse complement strand
GCTTCTGGATGGCAATCTTGGAAAACAATATCATTACAATAACATATTATATCAATCTATGTGGGAGAACTATTACCTGTGGCATCTGATTCCCAAAAAGGACTTATGCCTGCTGGTAATTTTACTAAATTAGGTGATTTATATGGAAAAGACGGGAAGAGTGTAAGAGATGGTAGTGGTTATGGATATGGTACAACAAATGGTAGTGGTGTCGTAGGTCCATTTCTTTCTTTCACATGTGGCATAAGTGTGTTGCAAATCCAGGCCAATCAAACAGGTGAATCAATCAAATTTAGAACGAAAAATGCTGCTGGGAATTGGACATCATGGAAAACGTTTAATATAAGTTAGCAACATAATAATGAGACTGTCTCAGAATGAAACAACAGTAGCATTTTGAGACAGCCTATTCTAATTTGCTAATTATTGAATTGAAAATTCTACCGATGTGTAACCAGAAGGTACTCCATTAGTTGTAACATTCTCAATTGAATCAGGCATCTTCATGTTGATAATGTTAGCACAAGATACATAGTAAATATTATTTGTTGCAGGCATAATGTCAATATAGGTTTTATATGAACTTTCTGTACTAGCCTTCTTGACAATGCGTACCTTTAATATCGCATTGTCAGCACTTTTGGCAAGTACTGTTGCTAGGTTTTCAGCATAACCATCACCAGCTATATACATTAAAATTTTTTTTTGATTTTCATTTCCATACACATTAGATATATTTACTACCAGAGAAGAAGGGTAATTTGGCCCAACTGTTGACTCTGCTATCCTATACCAATTATCCTTATCGGCTTTAAAAGATTTAAGTGAAACTGTTTTAAGACTTGGTAGCAGTCCTCCCACACGTGCAGAATACTATACATAATGTTGTTTAATCTTCACGCGTGGGAGGACTATTACCAATAACGACAACCCTTAACAAAGGACTTATGCCTACATGTAGTTATTTGAGAATAAATAGTGTCACACCTAAATGGTATCTGCTTGCACATATTGCAGGTGAAATAGCCGTTTCAATTGATGCATGTCTTACGTCTTATCAAAATACACTTCCAGTGAAAGTAACATTTAATGCAATTGGTTACTCAAACCTCGCCAATTTAAAAGTTTACCTAACTGGAAACATACAAGGCAGCTATAATCTTAAACTTAAGTACAAAAAAGATGCTTCATCGGTCAAAATTTGGTGTTTTGCCGGTGACATCACGATAATGTTAAGCCGTCCACTCTCAAATGTATTAATAGAACAAGAGCCGGATAAAGATTCAATAGATATTACTGGTAACATTTAAGACTGCTGTTTTACAAAAAAACGAGAACATGGCATTGATAGCCCATAAAATATTGATGAATTAGAATACGAGAACAGATATTTTACATCCCACGCTTCCGAATTTTGCTGTTACGATAAATGTTGTACCCTGTAATTCGTACGTTAAATAGTTTGCTAATCCATCATTGAGGGTTATTATGCCATATCTGTCGACCAATAACAAGGAATGTTTTTTCTCATAGTCATACGATATAACAATAATATATCTTGAGCTCCCTTCAACTGCGAGTTGAAACGCATCAGACGGGGTTATTGATTTATTATATGTTTTACGTACTAAACCATTTGTAGGTAGCAGTCCTCCCACAACTGCCGCAAGGTCAGCCTTGCT
>NZ_JAULLJ010000098.1:0-1686 GCF_030518095.1 Bacteroides sp. ET489 | reverse complement strand
GACATATTTGGCCAACTTATCCTGATTAAGTACCACCGAAATCTGTTCTTTCTGCATACCATATACAGTCATACGGCCTACACTTTTCACTTTACGCAATCTGTCTTGCAAATCATCCATATAGTCTTTCAGCTCACGATAAGTTTTATCCTGACTTTCCATGGTTATTAGCAAAGCAGAAGTATCTCCAAAGTCATCTAATACTTGAATTGCTAAAACATTAGCAGGAAGTTGTGATTTAAAGCCTGATATACCATGCTTAAATTTGCTCCAGAATTCATCCTTATTATTCACCTCATCATTGAGTTCCACCTGAATATATGTTATGCCATCCCGGTTAGTCGAAAAACTCTTTTCCTTTTTTACTTCTTTATAACTGAAAATATAATTTTCAAGGGGCTTCGTCACCTGTTCTACCATTTCCTCTGAGGTATTGCCTGGTGCTACTGCCACAACTAAGCCCTGACGGACAGTAAAATCAGGAAATTCATTCTTCCGCATTTCAGGAAGGCTGTATATACCTAATGCGACTAAACAACATACTACCAGAATAATAATCTGACGGTAGTGCATGGCCCATTCTACTGCATTTCTTTTTTTTCGTTTCATCTTTGTGAGAGTTTTTATTCCATAAATTCTTATAATGATATAACAGTACCTTCACACACCTTATGTTGACCGGATACTACTATTTCATCACCAGTTTGTAGCCCAGATTCAATCACAATACCATCAGCGATATATTTTCCACAAGTCACAAATCTTTTTATTGCCATACCATTCTGGTTTACCCATACAAAAGTTTTATTGTGCTCATCTATTTGAATAACGTTGGCTGGAAGTACAATGGCTGTTTTACATTTTTCGCCCATCACAAAAACATCCGTCACCATTCCGGGCAAAAGCTGATTATTTATATTTTCTACCATTATTTTTACTTCATACGAACGGGACAAAGAATTTGCTACAATTCCTTTCTCGACAACATAACCTTCAAAACACATATCATCTGCAGCAGAAATAATGACTGTCGCCTTGTTACCTATCTGTATATCGTTAATATCACTTTCCGGTACAAACACCTTTATTTTAACTTGCTGCATAGACACTAATTCTGCAACCGGCACTCCCGGAGCTACATTTTGTCCTATTTCCACTTTTTTATCTGCAATAACTCCACTAAATGGAGCTTTAAGGAAACAGTCATTTAATTTTTTCTCAGCCATTTCTTCCATTGCTTGTGCCTGCTGAAGTTTGCTTTGTACATCTACCCATTTTATTTCGGGCAAACTATTCTCTTCATACAGAACCTTTAGCCTATTATAAGCATCTTGTGCCTGACATAAAGAAGCTTTTGCCACATTATAGCTACTCTTAAAGGTTGTTGTATCTATAGAAGCTATAATTTGTCCTTTTACTACACGATCGCCAGTTTTCACATATATCCTGTCTATTGTACCCAATACGGAGAAACTTAAAGAAGTTCCATTTGATTCTTCAACCGTACCCGAATACCTCTTATCCATAGATAATGGAATGCTTGTTACTTGCATAAAATTCACCTTCGTAACCTTTCTATTAACAGCCTGATTAGCTGAGTTTTCCTGGCACCCTATTAAAAACATCGGTATAGCCAGGAATGGTACTAAACACATTTTCTTCATCTTCGATATTCATTATTTTTAA
>NZ_JAULLJ010000097.1:0-1904 GCF_030518095.1 Bacteroides sp. ET489 | reverse complement strand
TTCCTGCCGGGCAAAGAACCACAATATCAAACGGAAGCAATTTCTTTCTATACCACATTCTATAATTTGAATTGGGGGGAGGACGGAAGGATACCTATAGAGGAAGTTGCCAACAGGGTAAATAGTAGCCTCGAAAAGTACTCTATCGATGAAGAATCTTCGGTGAAAACTTTCGGTGATTTACAGAAATCTTCGGTGAAAACCTTCGGTGATTTGCAAAATTCTTCGGTGAAACAAAAGCGATTAGGACGGACCGCACAAAGCATTCTTGACCTTGTAATATCAGATGGTTCTATATCTCAAGATAAGATGGCGGAAAAAATAGGAGTCAGTAAACGAGCCATTGAAATGCAGATTGCAAATCTAAAAGCCAAAGGATTGCTTGTCAGAGAGGGAGCAGATCATGGTGGCTATTGGCGTATTGTAATTAATCCTAAAGCAGAAGAATAGATCTATGGGAATATATCTTATACCACTCTGTGTTATAGTTGCCATTTTGGTAATCGCCTTTTTGTTTGCTTCTTTACAGCAAGTAAAACATAAAACTCGATATATAGTGCTTTATGTAATAGCCATCATCATGCTATTTGCCGTTATTCCTATCAATGAATATTTGACTAAGTTTACGCAAATTTCAAGTGAAGAATACCTGCTTATTTTGATATTCGATATTGCGGTGGGATATTTTTGTATGTACATTGCCGGTTTGCTGAAATTCAATCTTCTTAAACAAAAAAATCAAGCATTAGAAAATGCCTTGACAGAAAAGCAACAAAAAAATGTAGATGCTCTATTAAAGCATCAAAATGAAAAGCAAAAAACACTTCTCAAAGGAGAACTTGAATGGTTAACAGAAAAAATCAAAGTATTTACTGAGGAAGAGCAGAAAGCTATTCTTGCCTGTGCTTGCGCATTTGCAGAACATAACTTGATAATTGCTCCATCAATATCTATTCAGCAAAAAGAGACGTGTAGTCAGCAAGACCTTATGTATTTTGTTTGTTCTGCTTTTTTCAATATGGGAAAGAAGCGTAATGATATTGTAAGTTTCTTATATAAAGTTTTTCCTATCTATTTTCCTGCTGGAGAAAGTGTATTGGCTAAAAAAATGCCGGGACAGGAAAGGGTAAAAGAGAGAAGGGATAAAGAAAAACAATCCACATAATCCATAAGTATTATTGAAGTATATTCCAATATAAAGTCGTTTTTCGACATATATTTGTCAGATAATCACTATAATCAGAATAGATTTTCGATTATAAGATTATCTTTGTTTTTGAAAACATATTATGTAATGTATGAACAAAGATATTAATCGATTGAAGGTGGTTCTAGCAGAAAAGAAACGTACCAATAAATAGTTAGATGAACAGTTGGGGAAAAATCCAAGAACTGTTTCGAAATGGTGTACTAACACTATGCAAGCTAACTTAGAGACATTGGTAGAAATCGCCAAAGTTCTTGAAGTGGACACGAAAGATTTATTATAGCCAATAAAAAATATTTAATTTAATAGGTACAAATGCCTAAAATAAAACAATGTAGAGTTGGCGGAACTCATCTATACCCCCCAAAAAAAGTTCGGAAAATGAAAATAGCTCTGTTGGCATAACAGATTTGGTAGTACCAACCGTACCTTAGAAACCGGACATTATACTGCAGCTTACCAAGAACGATTTGCAGGAAGGCATGATAATGACATATCCATTTGATGCGAAGTATCGTATTGATGGAAAAGACAGAAATGGCGTTGATGTTCCACCCGAAGATGCGATTAACCAAACACACAGATATCGTGATACAATCTATTACAAGGACCACCCAATTGGATACATTGAAAAAAGAAGTTATAGGAGGATATATTCTTTTCCCAGGCAATGGTGAACCTATTGATGTTGCCGTAT
>NZ_JAULLJ010000096.1:0-2095 GCF_030518095.1 Bacteroides sp. ET489 | reverse complement strand
CTGGAGGAGACAAGAAAGAATATGGAAGCGGACAATCTTGCCGGAGAGTTTGAAGAGCATGAGGATGAAATCAGGGAACTTATCTACGACCGGAACGATTCCGACCCGGTAAAGGACCTGATCCGCAACTCGTCCGTCACTAATTTCTTCTATTCGCTCGGAGTGGAAATCAGCGGATATCTGACCGGTTGTTCACTGCGGGGAGAATCAGTCGCCATGGCCTGCCATAAGGTACGTCGCGCACTGCATCTGAAAAAGGGGCAGTTTGACGAGAAGATTGAAGAACTGGTAGAGAATGCCACATACGGCGGAGAACTGCGCATCTACTTCAACGCCATGTTTGACAGGCTCATCAGCAAAGACCCTGAGAACGATTTCAAAAGCATCCGTTTCCACGGGAATGTAATGGTGGCCATTGCCGACAGCCGGAACGGTTCCGGACATCATGTACGGATTCCGCTGGATATCACTTTCCCTTTCCAAAGAGAGAACCTGTTTGTCGATTCACAGGTACACTATTCCTATGCCAATGAAGTCTGCGGCATGACCAATGACTGGTGTGATTCCACAAAATGGGAAACGGGCATGATACCTTTTACCGGATCTGTCCGAAAAAGCCGGATGGCTGAATACAAGAAACAGGAAGCCGCTTATGAGCAGACATTCCGAGACGGGAAATGCACCTTCGGTGACATGAACTACAAACGCCACCGTGACGTGCGGTATTCGAATGAATATCCTGCCGGATGCAGGTGCCCTCATTGCGGTACTTTCTGGATTGACTGAAAAAACATTTACCAACCAATAAATTCAAACGATATGAAAATCTGCTGTTCACAAGAGCATTACGACAAGGTCGTACAGTATGCAAAATCAATCAATGACAAGACCCTGGAAAACTGTCTTGAACGTCTAAAACAATGGGAGAAGAACGAGAACCGTCCATGCGAAATCGAACTCTATTACGACCATGCGCCTTATTCGTTCGGATTCTGCGAACGTTATCCGGACGGAAATACAGGCATTGTCGGAGGACTGCTGTATCATGGAAATCCGGACGAGTCCTTTGCCGTCACCATGGAACGTTTCCACGGATGGAGCATACATACCTGACATATATGCGACAGTCTGTATTGGGGAGCCTCATGCAATATGGGGTTCCCTTTTTTTATGCCGCAGACATGATGACAGCATCCTCATTTCTTGCTGCAAAAATAGCTGTTTGCCGCGCAACTCCCGCAAGGCGGCCCTGCCGGGCTGGTTGTCTGGAAAAAAATCATCCTCGCTTCGCTCCGGTATTTTTTTCCGCCAAGCCTTGCAGGGATGCGGGCAAACAGACAACAGGGACAACAAGAAATAAGAATGCCTGTACCTTACAGGCAGACAATGTATAACAATAAATATCAGAAGTCATGATTACAGACCAGAAGACACAGAACAGGCTTCACGCGAATACCGGAACAGAACTGTTCTCCATCAGACAAAGGAAGGAAGCCGTCACAAGGATGCTGGACATTCTGAAAGAAACTCCGGAATACCTGCAGGTTATGAACTATATACCGGCTTATGCCATGGATGACGATACGTCAGAATGGTGGGAATCGGAAGAATCGGAAAATTTCATGAACTCACTCCTGGAAGTGATGGAAAGCTATACTCCGGACGGATACAGGTTCGGACCGAAATCCGGTACGGCCGACCTTTACGGCTACTGGGAAAGCAAGACCGGACGGACAACCCTCTTCCATCTGCTTTTCAGTCTGGAAACCGGATATGAATGGGGAAAAGGTTTTTCCCATGAGAAAACGGACGCATTCTACAAGGAAATAAAAGAGAAATTTCATGGAGAGGGATTCGACACGGACAGAACCGGCTGTACATCACAGGCCATGTATCTTGTAAAAGGAAAGACACGCCTGCACGTGCATCCGATGGAAATAAACGGCTACTGTGAAACACTGCATATTCCACAGATTACAGCCATACTGAAAAAAGGAGGCCGTACATTCCGTCTTGTAAAGGATACGATAGCGGAAGAGGTGTATTCCTTCACCGATGAAGAAGAAATGGAATATTACCGTGCCAGATACGGAAT
>NZ_JAULLJ010000095.1:0-2195 GCF_030518095.1 Bacteroides sp. ET489 | reverse complement strand
GTTGTAGGCCGTAGCGGTGGAAGCATCGTCCACCCGGTTCAGCTGGTTGCCATCGAGCGTGAAAGTCTGATTATCTATCAAACCATAGGATGAAGTCCCCGTCTGCCCGTACCGTTGCAAGGCAAGTATGTTCCCGTTCTTGTCGTAACCGGTCACCTTTTCGGTGAAGCGGTTGGCGTTGCTGCCGATGTTCGTGCCTTCGCCATAGACCGCATCCAGCATGCGGTTCAGCCCGTCGTATTGCTTCGTCAAAAGTCCCGCCCCACAGCCATTCGGGCGTGAAGACAAACTGCAGAGTGTTAAGTTGACAATATAAATGCTTTGAAGAAAATAATCAATCCTTGAAGCAGAAACTTTTCTGAATCAAGGATTGATTATTTTCAAAAGGCTATTGCTTATCACCTATTTCCGAGTATGGGATTTACAATTCATGCGTGTACTTATTGCGATAATTTAGAGGATGATAACATTGGAAAACCTGTTTCACAATCACGAAAGAATGTAAAGCCTTGACGAATTAGTATATCCATAACATAATTGATTTCAGCAACTTGGTTAGCAGATAAAGTATCACATACTATATATGCCTTCGGAGTATCGTCAACAAAAAATGTATCTAAAATATATTTTACTCCCATTCGTTTATATATAGAATCTATTTTAGGTTGAGGAACTACAATATATTCTCTTAATTGACTTAATGTAATACTATCAACTATGATAATATCACGCGAAGAAAAGTATGTGATTTTATTATTAGAATCCCTATTTCTATTTATTACAAAATCTAAGTATACCTCATCACTAAGAATATGATATTCTTTATTATTACATATTACATTAATGGACTTATAGCGGGGATTAGTTGACGCATATTTTGACAAATCCATGCAAGGGACATTTTCTTTTTTTAACAGGATAGTTACAGTAAAAAAGATAATCATAAATGCAAAGCCAATATTACTCCAAAAAATTAGAAGGTATCTTTTTTTTCCCATAAGTCACTCTTTTTATATCTTTTGTAACTTTTCTTATTCTATTTTCTGTATTCACAGCCTGTATATCTACTTCCAAAATCCCATTGATTTTTATATCAGGATTAAAATTGCCTTTATCTAAATCTGAAGAATGTTGAAGTTCATGAGCTAATCCAACTCGTGGATTTCGGACATTGCTGCTACTTGCTTTTTTCATTTCTGGATCATAAAGAACGATAGAACCTTGAGAAACTTTATCTCGTGCTTTTTGTGAATCGTAGAGTGTGGCATTTTTATTTTCAGAACGTTCATCAGGCATTGTAATTTCATGAATATTACTACTTTCTTCCAATTCTGTAATCATTTCACCAACAACTTTATCATCTTTCTTCAACTGCTTCAAATCAGCCTTTACTTGACTTTGATATTTAGTATCAAATCCAAACCATAACTTGATTTCATCAATTAACCCATTCGGATTAGGAGCGATAATAATACTATCCCCATTCACATCAATATTCCTCATCGGGCAGTTTGCTGCATACTGATACGGTGACATTGGATAATACTTTTCTGCAAAGCGGTCTTGTGTATGGAATCTCCCTATCGCCGCATCATAGTGCCGTGCCCCATAGTCATACCAGTTCAGGCCTTTCTTCGTGTCCAGCTCCTTGCCGTTGTACTTGTAAGGCTGTACACTCGTAGAGTTGGCGAAGACACCTCCGAAGGGGTAGTAATGGTTCGTTTCTTCCACCGTTCCGTTCTGGTCGATGACCACGCGGTTGTTGCCCTGATGGTCCTGCAGGAAGTAGTGGTACTTGCTGTCAGTCAGGGTAAGGTAACCTGCTTCCGTCAGCAGCAGCTTCTGCACACCGTTTTCATAGATCACGTTGCCGCAATAGTCCGTTGTGGTGGTGGTCGTACCGTTGATGACATGCTTCGTGCGGAGCTTGGTTCCGTCGGCGGCATAGGTGTATTCAATGGTGCTTCCGTCCGTGAACGTGACCTTGCTTGGCAAAGATAGTGCAAACCGAACACAAAAGGAAGCAAAAGCTTGCTTTTATTTACATTTGTTGAGGTGCAGCCTGTCTTCTCTAAATTTAAACAATTGTATTGAATATTGCTAATGTTTTTATTCAAATCTTTCGTCAGATTGCCATTGGCGTCGTAAGCATATTCGTTCGCCTGCTTCACGGCGTCCTTGAACTCGAAGCCGTT
>NZ_JAULLJ010000094.1:0-2272 GCF_030518095.1 Bacteroides sp. ET489 | reverse complement strand
GCTTCGTGATTACCACAGAAAAGAAAATTTTTTCTGCTCAGAGTGATGGGCCGTTGGACATTTTCCGCCAGATTGTTGTCCCAGTACAGGCGGCCATCGTCCAGACATCTCATAATATTATCCCATTTGGTATAGGCATATGTTATGGCCTTGCCTGTCAAAGAACTTGGACTGTATTTAATTCCTTCTGTCTCCATCCATACCTTCATTGCCTCCATGATTGGCCTGGACAGTTCCTGACGCGTCTGTCTGCGCTCATCATATGACAGGCCGGCTTCGTCACACTGGCGTTCTATTTTATAGATATGCTGTATCTGAGTCAGTGCATGTTGCGCCATCTCCCTGTTTTCATCCAAAGCCTGCTCAAAATGACGGCGTATATGCACCAGGCAGTTGAGTAGCCGCACATCGGGGTTGGTCTTGAAGGCTGTTTCATAACCTGCAAAACCGTCACATTGAAGATATCCCTTGAAGTGATAGTGATTTGCCAGGGATTCGATGACCGCTCCGGCCCGTGATCCCCCGTCGTAATGGAAGATGACCAGTTTCTCCATGACTGATCTTACCATCCAGAGATATTCCTTGTCGGCTCTGTGTTTTTCTCTGTTAATGACCGGAACTGTAGTTTCATCCGCCTGTACATAGTCACAGGAGAAGACTTCCCATTTGAGTTCTTCATACAGAGGCTTAAGCAGTTCCACGGTTTTCTTGAACCAGCCGTCCAGTGTACTTTCGGTAAGGCCTTTCATTCCAAGATGGCGGTATTGCTGTATCTGACGGTAGAACGGGACATGATATTCATACTTCTGAAGCAGTATCTCGGCAAGCAGGCTGGTGTCAGCAATGCACTTGTCGACCGGCATCAGCGGCATGGGAGCTATCTCTACGCCTTTCTGTCCGGCTGGAGGAAGCAGGGTACTATCCTTGAGAGCATATTTGGGACGGATGATCACCTTGACGTAAAGCATTCCCGGCTTGTGTTTGACGACTTTTGTTATCTCTTCGCCTATTCTACGGTATAAAGACAAGTCTACGCCTTTCGGTTCTATTGTATCGGTTTCCAATACGGGCAAGTCCTCTATCATTTTGCGGTTCTGACGATTTCGTTTTACGTCTTCCACCGATTCCTTCTCAATCTTTTCCACAGCCTCGTCCCGCTTTTCTTCCGCCTGCTGCCGGAGTCCGGAAAACTCGTCGGCAAAGAGGTCTGGCATATTAGGATCATATACGCGAAGTTTCTCCGATTTACGACCAAAGAGCTGACGGTTCAGCCATGCGACCTGAGCCGTCAACTCCTTGATACGTTCCTGCAGATTTTTTATCTGTTCGGATTGATTCTTATTAGTAGTAGACAATGAGGCTATAGAGGCATTCAGCCCTTCTATCGTCTTGAGTAAAATTTCTTTTTCTTCCATTGTCTATACTTCTTTTAATGATGTAAATATACTAATTAACAGTGAATTATGCAACAATATCCAAAGTTTACTCACGCAAAAAACATGTTATACATGGTATTCCTTACGTTCGGCTCTTAACCGCCGGAGCCTCTGTTCCGGGTTTTCCTGTATTCCTTCAACCATCATCACCAGATCGCGCCACTCCATGGGATAGCTGTTTGATTTGGGATCATACTCCGGCAGCTTGAAGCGACCGGCCTCCAGACGTTTTACATACATTACCATACCTCCGTCTTCGGCATGAAGGAGTTTCATTAGTCTGCGGCTGGAACCGATGAAGATGAAGACATCACCGTTCCTCACTTCACTGTTCATTTTCTCATGTACCACTCCACATAGCGAACTGATACCCTTGCGCATATCTGTCCTGCCCGGACACAGGAAGTAGCGCATCGTGTCGTTCAGGTTAAACATGACCGTCTCGAAGACTTTGGGTAAATATTTCCTTCAGCAAATCTTCAGAACCGCTCCCGAAGTGGGCACGAAGTCCATTGGGAAACAGCAGCGCAACACCATGCGGCAATTGTTCTTCTTGGGAAGACTCCGTAAATGCCTGTTTAAAACTGATAGGAGCCAACTCGTGTTTGATACTGCTCCTGTCAACGGAACATTTTCTACGCCAGTAGTGATAGGTTGAATAACTTACACCTATCTGTTGAAGGTACGACTTCAACGGCAGCTCGCTTTGTTGCACCTGCAATTCTAATTCTTCAAATTCTTGTCTGTTCATAATAATTGAGGTTTGATTGTATTCACTGCCGCAAAGCTACAACCAAACCTCAAAGTGTAAAAGGTGCATTTCTTCGAATGCTTAC
>NZ_JAULLJ010000093.1:0-2434 GCF_030518095.1 Bacteroides sp. ET489 | reverse complement strand
CAATATAATCCTATCGTCAATCAGCTTATCCGACGGGGAAACCTAACGGGGAGTGTAGCATGCTGATTAAAGCCCTGAGTCTACTAATAGCCAAGTAGCGACTGAAGGGCAAGACGAAACGACATATACAAGGATGAAGCCTTGATTGGTTGAACGATAGTTCGGTGGTACCACATCTTGCAATAGCGGAAGGCTTTTATATACGCTATTTCATAGTACTCTGGCTATTTTGTGCGTTAGTGCAGAGCATTAAGAACCGACTATGACACAGCCGCAATAAGCGGACAAGAACGAAAGTCGCATCCGACAATATGTCACGCTAATAGTTATCAAGTGAAACTAACTGGGGATTGCCTAAGTCAGAACGCCTCAAAGGCTATGAGAGCTGGTCTCTGAATATCTGATATGGCAACGGAGTTCCCATAGTAGTCCGAGCAAGTTAACGGCTTGTACATGGCGAAGGGGAACAGTCCATAACTTTAGTACAAACAAAGGAAAACGTGAGAGACGTATGAGAAATCCCGAGCAAGTATTAAACATTTTAGCTGAACACAGCAACGAGTCAGGTTACAAATACGAACGACTCTATCGTATTCTGTTCAATGAGCAGATGTTCTTAGTCGCATATCAGCGCATTCATGCAAAACCAGGCAATATGACACCCGGTACTGATGGACAGACGGAGGACGGCATGAGCATTGACAAGATACACGCATTAATAGACAGTCTCAAAAGCGAAGTCTATAGGCCTAAACCGGCAAAGAGGGTTTACATACCGAAGAAGAGCGGAAAGTTACGTCCGCTCGGTATCCCTACGTTTGCAGATAAATTAGTGCAAGAGGTAGTGAGAATGGTTCTCGAAGCCATATACGAAGGATATTTTGAACGGACTTCACATGGTTTCAGACCACACAAAAGCTGCCACACGGCACTTAAGAGTCTACAGAATAATTTCAACGGAACAAAGTGGTTCATTGAGGGAGACATAAAAGGTTTCTTTGACAATATCAACCATGGCGTGATGATAGAAATTCTGAGGGAACGCATATCTGACGAGCGTTTCCTTCGGTTAATACGTAAATTTCTCAACGCTGGATATTTGGAAGAATGGCACTTCAATAGAACTTATTCGGGTACGCCTCAAGGTGGAATTATCAGTCCAATACTGGCTAATATCTACTTGGACAAGTTCGATAAGTATATGAAGAAGTATGCACAAGATTTCCATAAGGGTAAAGTTAGACACCGCAACAAGGATATCGGCAGACTGAACAATCGAGTTCACTATCTAAAGAAGAGAATGAAGGAGGTGACGGACGTTGATAAATTGGAAGCAATGCGAGAGGAAGTTCGTAATAAGCAACAGCAAATACTGACTATGCCGAGCGGTAACGATATGGATGAGAATTTCCGTAGATTGAATTATGTACGCTACGCTGATGATTTCCTTATAGGGGTCATTGGAAATAAAGCAGAGTGCGAGAAAATCAAGGCGGATGTTACACAATTTATGCAAGAAAAGCTAAAGTTGGAGATGTCGCAAGAAAAGACCTTGATAACCAACGCACAAGACAGTGCAAAATTTCTCGGCTATGAAATATCAGTCCGTAAAGATTACACAACGCAGAAAAATGCAAGAGGAGAAACTCGTAGACATCGTAATGGTAATGTGATACTACACGTATCACGAGAAGTAATAAAGAAGAAGCTACTGAGTCTTGAAGCCATGAATGTGAAAACACGAAATGGCAAAGAAGTGTGGAGTTCTAAAGGTAGAACATACCTGATAGACAATGAGCCACAAGATATAGTAGCACGTTTCAACACAGAAATCAGAGGATTCTACAACTACTACTCCATTGCAAACAATGCATCGGCACTTGGACGTTCATTTGGATGTATCATGAGGTTCAGTATGCTAAAGACATTTGCGCAAAAACTTAACAGTTCCGTCAGAACCATAACAAACAAGTATCGTGAAGATGATAAATTTGTGGTGTGGTATACGGACAAGAAAGGCGAACGCAAACCAAGGGTGTTTTACAATGAGGGCTTCAAGCGTATTACCGAATTGGGAACTCAAAAATGTGATAACTTGCCCTACCTGTTCAACACTCCATCTATGAGTCTGGTCGAAAGACTGACTGCAAATAAGTGTGAGTTGTGCGGAAAAGAAGGAAATGTTGTGTCACACCACGTCAGGAAACTCTCAGAATTAAGAGGCAAAACCGAATGGGAACGTAAAATGCTCAAAATGCATAGAAAATCTTTAATCGTCTGTGCAGAATGTCATAACATGATTCATGCGGAGAATAGCTAAAATGCCGTTATGGGCGGAGAGCCGTATACATGGAGACGTGTACGTACGGTTCGGAGGCAGGCTGTCGGAAACCTACCACCGTAAGGTGGCATGGCGCCGACAGCCGAGCCTACA
>NZ_JAULLJ010000092.1:0-2489 GCF_030518095.1 Bacteroides sp. ET489 | reverse complement strand
GTAGGCTCGGCACTCGGCGCCTTGCCGCATTTCTGCGGTAGGTTTCCGAGAGCCTGCCCCCGAACCGTGCTTACATGTCTCCATGTACACGGCTCTCCGTTATAATTCAACTTAGTGTTATACATTGCCATGTATTTTAGCATTACATTCTGGACAGACTGCCAATGTTTTACGGTGCATTTTGAGCATGATGCGTTCCCATTCGTTCTTGCCTGTCAAGTCTTTCAAGGCACGAACATGGTGCATCACCGTTTTGCCATGCGCTCCGCATACCTCGCACTGTTCCGCCTTTAGTCTCTCAACAAGACTTGAGGCTGGCAGAAAATTGGTGTTTGGCATTATGTCGCATTTAGCATCACATTGAGCGTCTTTTCTCTTGAAACCCTCATTAAAGAACACACGGCATTTGCATTGCCCTTTTGCATCCGTGTAACTGATTACAAAGTCTTTGTCTTTCGAGTATTTCTTTTTAATCTTCCGTACACTGCTGCTTTGCTTTTTGGCGATGCTTTTGTACATACTGTATTCCATAATATAACCGAACCTTTTGCAAAGAGTAGATACATTGTTCGCTATCGAGTAATAATTGTAGAATCCTCTTATCTCCTTATTGAATTGGGCTACAATATCCTCCGGTTTGCAGTTCATCATATAACTGCGTGCCTTTGGCTTCCAATCCTCCTTGCCATTGGTTTGTATAACCCTCATGGCTTTGTAGTCAATCAACTTGTTCTTGACCACCTCTCTCGGGAGTAGAAGCACAACCTTGCGGTTGAACATTCTTTTGAGCACTCCATTCTTATCTCTCTTGGTGGCTTTGGAGTTGCGTACGGTTATTTCATATCCCAGAAATTTAGCTTTTTCTTGTGCTTGGGTTATAAGCGTTTTCTCTGCCGACAGTTCAAGTTTTAGCTTATCTTTCATGAATTGTGTGATATTCGCTTTGATTTGCCCACATTCTTCATGGCTGCCGACAACCCCAATCAAGAAATCGTCTGCGTATCTGACATATTTCAACCGTCTGTACTCTTCATCCATTTCCATGACACAAGGCATTTGTTGCATCTGTCGGTAATACCCTTTGATTTTATCAATAAGGTCTTTCCGTACCTTTGTATCGGTTTCGGATTTCAGTTTCTTTTCCAGCTTGTTCTTACGGTCTTTAATCCGACGGTAATCCTTATCCAATCTTCTGCTTGCGCCTTTATTGAAAGATTGGGCGTATTCCTCCATGTACTTGTCGAACTTGTCAAGGTAAATATTAGCCAGTATGGGACTAATGATGCCGCCTTGCGGAGTTCCACTGTACGTGTGTCTGTATTTCCAATTTTCAATATACCCAGCGTTCAGAAATTTACGGATGAGCCTTATGAACCTCTCGTCCGCTATGCGTTCTTCGAGTATGCCAATCAGAACGTTATGGTCTATGTTGTCGAAGAAGCCTTTTATGTCCCCCTCTATAAACCATTTTGTTCCGAGAAACGTATCTTGAATTTGGTTTAATGCAGTCTGGCAACTCCTACGTGGTCTGAATCCATGTGAGGTATTTTCAAAACTTCCCTCGTATATGGCTTCCAGTATCATGTGTACCACTTCCTGCACCAACTTGTCTTCAAAAGACGGGATGCCCAACGGGCGTTTCTTTCCGTTCTTCTTAGGGATATAGACCCTTTTGGCTGGGTTGGGTTTGTAACTTTCGTCTCTAAGCTTGGAGATTAGATTTTCTATTCTCTGAATGCTCATTTCGTCAACTGTCTTGCCGTCTGTCCCAGCGGTCATATTGCCCTGTTTGGCATAGATTCGCTGGTAGGCGGTATAGAACATCTGTTCATTGAATAGAATACGATACAACCGTTCGAACTTATAGCCCGATACATTGCTGTGTTTCACTAAGTTGTTCAATACATTCTTTGGATTTCTCATAATGTCTCTCACATTTTCCTTTGATTATATTGATTATATAACTGCTTCCCTTCGCCATGTGCAGGGCATTACCCTGCTCGGACTACTACGGAAGCTCCGTTGCCATGCCGAATATTCAAGAACGACTTCTATAGCCTTTCGGCGTTTCGGTTTAGGCAATCCCCATTTAGCGGGTGTAATAACAAGCATGACAGACTGTCGGATGCAACGTTCGTCCGTTAATCTGCTTATTGCAGACGTGTCGCAGTCAGTTCTTTGCCCCATACAACCTAAACACTTGCTGGGGTACATGCGATATGGCGTTGGTAACTGCCTTCCGCCACAGCCCTGGTATGTGCCACTGGATTGTTGTTCAACCAGTTCAGGCTTCATCCTCATGTCCGTCTTTCTGTCTTGCCATTCAGTCGCAGCGTGGCAGTTGGCTGACTTATGGCTTCTCCGACATGCTACACTCCCCCTCGGGTTTCCCTCTGGGATAAGTCGGATGACAGTAGGTCTTATTTTCATAGAACTCTAACCTAATCTATTGCTAAATAGATATTTATTACACCGCCTTATGGGCGCAC
>NZ_JAULLJ010000091.1:0-2597 GCF_030518095.1 Bacteroides sp. ET489 | reverse complement strand
GATATAAATTTTGTCAATGACAGACAACTTTCTTTTTTTTGATTTTATATCGAACTCACGTTTATTATTTTTTATAGACCTGTGTGACTTGTTTTATGGTGACAACAAGGATTTTTTTGCGTACAATTCCGCAGCTTAATATTTTATGCAAACACGGATATTGGATGGAAAAGTAAAATATCTGTTTCTCCTTTCCCGTTGGTTAAGGACAAATTACTTGAAGGTATGATCAATGCATGCTGGTTGAGAACAGAAAATATTTAAAAAACCGATGCGCCGATTCTTAAACTCAATCCTTATACGAATGTAGATATGCTTGTTGGAAGACTGATGAGTAAAGAGACGGTAAATTATGGTGCTACATATATCTAAACTTCTGATTATCTAAATAATAGATATATTTATTATTTTTGCAATTCGAATACTTTAATAAACTCAAATCAATACCGTTAAGATCATTATGATACGTTGCCTATTTCATTCTACTATTCAGGATTTCTGTAAGATGTCTCCAAAGGCACTATTAGGAACATTTTTCAGCAATTATCATGGTTGTTCTATTACAACCACAAATGAAGCATGGTTAAGTGAGATAGAAATTATGCAGAATGTTTTGTTGTTGTGGAGAGATGAAAATGGGCATGTGATATTTGAGTATGATATTCCTAGATTAGGAAAACGAATTGATGTAGTTCTTTTACTTAGAGGATTGATCTTTTGTATTGAATTTAAGATTGGAGAAAGGAATGTACTTCAATCTAACGTCGAACAGGTTTTAGACTATGCTTTGGATTTGAAAAACTTTCATCTATTGAGTCAGAATAGAACCATTGTTCCTATTTTAGTTCCAACTAAATTAGATACAAGTTCGAATGTTTTTGTTTCTTCAGTCTATGATGATTCTATATACAACCCATTAGTAACAGGCATTACTGGATTACAACAACTTATTTCAAATGTTTTTATACATTCAGGTGCGCTGAATGAAGATCCAAGTCTAGGTGCTGATTGGATTATAAGCCCCTATTCTCCAACGCCAACTATTATTGAAGCTGCTAAGAAACTTTACGAAAACCATAGCGTAGAAGATATTACAAGACATGAAGCAGACAAAGTATCAACAGATAAGACAATAGAGTATATACTCGGTGTAATCAGGAAAAGTCGGAATAATAGACAAAAAAGTATTTGCTTTGTTACTGGTGTGCCTGGTGCGGGGAAAACTCTTGTTGGTTTGGATGTGGCAGTAAAGCAATCCTATCAGGATGGAAATGAATTTATAGAAGATGAGGGAGCTGTCTATCTATCTGGTAACGGTCCATTAGTTGCTGTCCTTACAGAGGCATTGGCTATCGATAATCAAAGAAAGTGTAGAGAACGTGGCGAAAGAAAAAATCTCTCTGATTCAAGGAGAGAAGTGAGTAAGTTCATACAAATTATACATCGATATAGAGATAATATGTTGGCTAAAATAAAGAATCCTATTCGCAATGGGATTCTTGAAATTGATCCTGAGAAAGCAATAAAACTTTCTAAAGCCGGTTATGGAGAAGTTGAGCATGTTGCCATTTTTGATGAAGCACAACGTTCATGGACGCATAAGAGACTCTCTGATTATCTTAAACGAGGCGGGACTTATGGCAACAAACTAAAAATAAAGGATTTTCCACTTTCTGAAGCCGCTTTCTTAATCTGGTCGCTCGATCAAAGAGAAGATTGGGCAACAATAATATGTTTAATAGGTGGTGGTCAGGAAATTAATACTGGAGAAGCAGGAATCTCAGAATGGATAAAGGCTCTTAATGAGAGATTTTCACATTGGAAGATATATATATCCGATAAGCTTACCGAAAAGGAATATGCTGATGGTAGGGTTAATGAGTTATTAGCTAACAATGATAAAGTTACATATTCATCAAATCTCCATCTTGGTGTTAGTCTTCGTTCGTTTAGAGCAGAAAACCTTTCTGCTTTTGTGCATTCTTTACTTTCATTCAATCCTGATGCTTCAATGTGGTATGAGAAAATTAGAAAACATTACCCAATTGTATTAACGAGAGACATGGACAAAGCTAGGGCTTGGTTGCGTAGTAAAACAAGAGGTTCGCAAAAAGCTGGCGTACTTGTCAGCAAAGCTGCAGCGCGTTTTAAACCATTGGCTATTCATATACTTGAGCAAGGAGATGAAAATGCTGTTCATTGGTTTTTGGAGGATAGGGATGATGTTCGTTCATCAAACTATCTCGAAGATGCGGCAACAGAAATTCAAGTTCAAGGATTGGAATTGGATTATACTTGTGTTTTATGGGATGCTGATGTGAGATGTGATAATATGAAATGGAAGTTTTACAATTTCAATGGAAAGACTGCTTGGCGTGAAGAAACAGGGAAAACAGAAAGTAGCCTTGAACGAAGAAAGTATATGTTGAATGCTTACCGGGTGTTACTAACACGTGCTCGTATTGGTATGGTTATTTGTGTTCCGGAGGGTAACCATAATTATATCTCTAGCGGATTTCCTGAAGACGCGACAAGACTTCCTGAGTTTTATGACGGCACATATAAATATTTTAGATCCATAGGTCTGGAAGAAATAT
>NZ_JAULLJ010000090.1:0-2732 GCF_030518095.1 Bacteroides sp. ET489 | reverse complement strand
ATTCTGGAGGTGGAAGTAGAGAAGGGATTCGCTGCAAGTCCTAACAGTGAAGGACCAGTTCTTGAATAACGGATTGGACTGAAAAAACTAACGAACTATTAAATTAAAAATTTTATTAGATGAAAACAAAATTTTTATTTTCGGCAGCATTGGTCACTACAATGTTAGCCGCTTGTACAAACGAAGACTTTGTTGAAAGTAGCAAAGTTAACGTAGTGAACGATGGAAGACCTGTTGCGGGAAAAGTCGTATTGGATTTTGGTGATGCAAACACCCGTATGGATTATGATTCTGAAACTGACAAATTTACTTGGGATGGTAGCGAAACTATAGCTGCACTTCTTATGGATGAAGTAGATGGCACAGGTAGCAACTATCGCCCTTATAATAATCCAGAAGAATGGGCTAACTTGACTTGGTATCAGAAATACAAATTGGTGAACTACATTAACACCAACTATCCTTTCACATGGGATGAAGAAAGAGGCGCATGGACAACTCCTGCTAAGATGCTGGAAGGTAACTACTTTTTTGCCTATCCCCGCGAAACTTACAATGGCGAACGCCAATTAATACATTCGCTGGCTAATCAGGTGCAAGAAGGTAGCTCGAAAGAGGCTATGGAAAAAGCTTACGCACGTAACCAATACTGGATTGGTTATTCACAGATTAAAGCTGGTGCCGAAAACGAAGAAGTGTTAGCTAACGTGAAGATGGCACGTACACTTTCTCCTATCAAGTTCAAAATAACCACAGTAAGTACCCAGACAGAATACACAGTTGAAAAGGTAACCGTACAAGGTACTGACTTGAAGACTCTTCTGACAATTGATCCTACCAAAGCAGGATACAATGGTAAAGCAGCCCCCAAAGCTAATGATCAGAATGGCATTTACAATTTGAAGAATGGCTCAAGTTTAGATGCAAGTACTACAGTGTTTAATTATGCCAACTTCATCGAAGCAAAAGATGATTTGTACAATAACGCTAATAGTGCTACTGCAGAAAACACTGTCTATAATATTGAAGAAGGCAATGAAAGCAATTATTCTTGGGGTGATGCTATCCGTGCAACGGTACATGCAGGAAATCAGCAGAGTGCCGATAAAGAATATGCAGAGTTGTACATCAAAGATGCAACTCCTATCAGCGGTCAAAACCAAAAAGCTGTTTGGGGAGTAGTATTTGTAAACCTTGACGATCAAGTTGATACAGGACAGCTGACTATGAGCATCTATACAGATAAAGGTATAGTGAAAGATATTGACTTGACTAAAGTAAACGATGGAAGCGGCAGCAAGTATGCAGTAATAACAGACCATGCTATCACTTCATTGACATCGACAGGTAATGCCAAGGAAATCACCATCCAGATTGATGATAACTCGTTCGACATTCCGCAGGAAATGACAGTAAACAACGTAGATGATTTGGAACGTTTCATTACATGGAATAGTACCAAAAATCGTGTTAACACAGTTACATTGGCCAACAACGACACATTGACTGCTGATATGGCAAATACCTTGATTGCTTCTCAAAATGCAATAGCTACATCTGAAAACAGACTTAAAGTAATAGCAGAAGGCAATCAAAAACTGTTTATCGAAGCTGGTGTAAATTCAGATATCTTTAATTACATTGATGTCAAGGGAACAGATGTTGTCGTATTGGGTGAACTTAACTTGAACGAAGAGAAGCTGAAAGAAAATACCGGTCTGCCCGCAGATACAAAAGGAATTACTGTAGCGGAAGGCGGTAAACTCAACATCGAAGCATGGTCGGAAGAAGCTCTGGCTGTAGATAACTACGGTACTTTGGAAGTCAAAGGTGAGACTTCTAATATTAAAGTGGTGAACAAAAAGAATGCAGAGCTGAATGTTAACAGCACTTTAACAGTTAATGCAGATAGTGAAAATGAAGCCGAAGGAACAGTTAATGTTAATGGCATCCTCAGAGGTACAACTGATAAGAACTTTACCAATAAGGGTATGCTGGTTAACAACGGTGAAATCTACAACATGATAAATGACGGAGAAGACGCTGTCATCAAAACATCCCAAAAGATTAACCATATTGAAGAAAACAACAATAACGCTACCATTTTGAAGACCAATATCGGTGATCCGATTTCCGGTATTAATTTGTCTGCTGGTGATAAAGGTGTCGTTAAATATGTGTCAACAACAAATGTTGATATGAGTAAAGTTATTTCAAACTATATTACAGCACTCGAAATTAATGGTGCCGACTTACGTGTAGAAGGTGGTGCTTCTGTTTTGAAGAAACTGGAAATTAAGAATGGTAGAATTGAAGGTGGTTCTTATATTGCAAGTGTTTGGACTCCTTCTTCTAAGTTACTGAATATGGCTGACGGTGCAAAAGTAGAAATGTCTGGCGAGATGGAACTCAATTGGGTAACAATTAAAGCTACTGCTGGAGTTGAAGTATTGGATGGCGTAGTAACAATGACAAATAAGGTTCAAATTGCCGATGACGGAAGTGCAACTAATAAATATCCTTTGACCTTGGGTTCCATTGATGGATATAAGAAGTATAGCGTAACTATCCGAAATTCGGGAAATGTTGTCGTTGGTGCTTTGAATACGGTTGCAGGTACTCCCAAATCTACAATCTATAACAATGGAACATTCAAATATAGTAGAAGCGGTAGTGATTTAAGCAATATCAATGTAAATGGTACTGAATTAGTACAGGAATAAGAAAGATGA
>NZ_JAULLJ010000009.1:0-157677 GCF_030518095.1 Bacteroides sp. ET489 | reverse complement strand
TATAAGGCGCTGTCCCGCTGCTCCAGAAACATATATATCTGACCGATGTCCCTGTTACTATATATCATACCCACACTATCCTGAAGTAAAATTTTGCACTGGAAGCTTTGCCTGTACACATCCAACGCTTCGGGATAAAGATTCTGCCTTTTGAACAACGTCCCCATCTGCGAAAGGACCAGCTTTTTCACCGTCATATTCACCCGATCCTCATCCTCGTGCATCGCGTCGAGTGCCCGCTGAAAATAGGCCAACGCCTGCGGCGCATCGCCCAAGTCGCTATATACACGGCCGGCATAGTAGTAAGCTTCGGGCAGGTGGGGGAGGCGCTTGTGCCGCTCGTAGTAGGCCACTACAGGCAGGATGGCACTGTCCGACGTATGCACGATGTAGGCCTTGTCCTTCGCCTTGATGCAAAGCAGGCGGTAGTACATGCGGACGTACAGCGGTTCGTCCGCCGTGTCGGCGGCATAGGAGGCCAACAGGGCACAGGCACTATCCGGCAGCACGGACGCCAGACTGTCCGCCGCAAGCAGCAGCGATGGATAGGGCTTGGGGCGGCAGCCGCTCAGGCACAGCAGCACGCACAGGGCGGCAAACAGAACGGGCAGGCTTTTACGCGATATGCCCGGGTGTGTGTTTTCGATTGTATTCATATTCGTTTGTACGTATAAGGTCTGTATGCAAATATCCTACTTATCGACTACACACCCAAAACAATTTGTATCAAATACCTTCGATGGCGTAACATCGCGTGTTAAAAATTCAGGTTTCACCCTTGCAACGGATTGCAAAAGTTACACAAATGTTACATCAAACTTGCACGTACGTTACATAAACTTGCATGTACATTACATCCTTTACCACATCACCCTGTTTATCAATAGATTAACAAATACCCATCGAACAGGCTTAAATCCCGAAGAAATAGAAAAATCCGGAAAGGTGAAAGCAAGAGGTGAAACTTCCGTGAAACCGGATGTTTCATCCTATCTACCTGACAGCCAAGATCCTGAAAGCTAAGTGAAGGCGTGAAAGCAATTTCCCTCTTTCCCACTCTTCATCCGTGTAAATCCGCCTCATCAGTGTAGTCCGCGTATCCATCCTTCACCCACAAAGTGGCACTTTTCATTCCTAACCACCCACTTTAGCCGCGTAACATCCATAGTTAGCCGCCGCAACAAGCAATGTCCGGCCAAGCGACAAGCAATCTCGCCGCCTATCGCAAGCAATGCCGCCGGGTTCTGCCGACAAAGCCCACGAGTATGACTCACAAACCTGCCAAGTATTGCCTGAGGATGTGTCGAAATAAAAGTATCTGAAACTCTCCTCCTTCAGGAAGGAGGGGAATCAGATACTATAACTAAGCTTCGACACACACTCAAGTATTGCTCGCGAGCCGTGCAAGTGTTGCTCGCGAGCCGTACAAGTGTCTCTCAGGAGCGATGCAAGTGTTGCTCGCAAACCGTGCAAGTATGAATAAAAAAAACACTATATTCGTGTAGTTTTTCCGGCAACACCTGCGTCTAACGGACAAAAACAAATCAGAATTCGATATGGAAACATTGGACACCACATTTGCGCAAATGATCAAGGAACACAAAAGCACCATCTACACGGTGTGCTTTATGTTCTCGAACGATTCCGATGAAGTCAGCGACCTGTTTCAGGAAGTACTCATCAACCTCTGGAAAGGGTATCCCTCCTTCCGGAACCAAAGCAGCATCGATACCTGGATATGGAGAGTGAGCTTCAACACCTGCATCTCCTACGAACGGAAAAAGCAGAAGCGGGCTACCCTCCCACTGACGATGGACATCAACCTGTTTAAGGACAACGACGAAGACTCCCGGCAAATCCGCCAGCTCTACGACCGCATCCACAAGCTAAAGCCCTTCGACCGCGCCATCGTCCTGCTGTGGCTGGAGAACATGAGCTACGAAGAGATAGGAGCCATTGTAGGTATCTCGACCAAAAACGTGTCCGTGCGCCTGTATCGCATCAAAGAGGAGTTGAAAAAAATGTCGAACCGCTAAAAACGCATCAGTATGGAAAAGCATCAAGATAACTTCGAACTGGAAGAAATGAAACAGCAAATCAGACTGTTGAAAGAGAAACTGGCGAAAGAAACCATCGTCAACGAAAAGATGATCATGCAATCGATCCGGGAAAAACTTGGTTACATCAAACGGAAAATCCGCTCCATGTACATACTAGTCCCCTTTGCACTGATTTATTGCAACCTGTTCTTCATCTCGACGGGCTATTCGTGGCTGTTCTGCGTCGTGACCTCCCTCTTTCTGATCGTAGCCTGCATTTATCAGGTATACAGCCACAAAGGAATAAACCCCAAAGAAATATCGACCGGCAACCTGATAAACATCAGCCAGGCCCTGATACGCATGAACCGCTTGGGGCTGAAATGGCTGTACTTCGGCCTGCCCTTCGCCGCGCTGTGGATAGTCTGGTTCCTCGTTGAAAGCTATCCCAAGGAAGGAGGAGAAACCATCTGCATCGGAGGAGGCGTCGGATTCGTGGTCGGAGCCATCATGGGCCTGATACACCTCAACAAAGTGCGCCGCAAGGCTAAAGATGCCATCCGCGAGATTGAAGCCTACACGCGGACGGAGGAGTAAAAAGAAGAACAGTGGCAACAGACAGGACACAAAACCGGGCGAAAGATGTAAAAGAACCTGTAACGATATTAAAGCATGTTATAAAAAGCGGCTTTTTGCTTACAGAATTTGCAGATTTCGCCAAAGTCCGTACCTTTGCAACGTGTTTTTCATAGTATTAGATTTAAGGTTAACAAAGGTTGGAGTACAGCGGTACTCCTTTTTTTTTGCCTATACCCTGACACACACATAAACAGAACCCAATAATATGAAACAACTGCTGTACACACTCATCCTGCTGTGCATCGGCACGTACACCGCCGTCGCACAGGTCATCAGTCCCGACTGCCCGCCGGACAAGATAGAACCCGGCTCGTGGTACTGCTTCCGCAACACCGTCAACCTGAAGCGGCAACCCCGCAACGTCAGCCTGCACATAGCTGCCGACAGCAAATACTGGCTGTGGGTGAACGGCGAACTGCAAGTGCGCGAAGGCGGCCTGAAACGCGGCCCCAACCCCAACGACACCTATTGCGACACCATTGGCTCGCTGCCCGCCCTGAAGAAAGGCCAGAACACCATCACCCTGCTGGTGTGGTACTTCGGTAAAGACGGCTTCAGCCACCGCAACTCGCCCACTCCCGGCATGACCTTCGCCCTGAACGTCGACGGAAAAGACATCCGCCTCCGCAAGCCGTGGAAGAGCATCGTCCATCCCGCCTTCTACCAGCCCGAGGGCGAACAGCCCAACTACCGCCTGCCCGAGTCGAACATCGGCTTCGACGCCGGAAAGGACATCGACTTCACCCGTCCCGACTTCGACGACAGCCAGTGGCCCGACGCACGCCTCACCGACCTGGCAGCAGCCGGATGGAACAAGCTGCAACCACGCCCCATCCCCCAATGGAAAGACTACGGCCTGAAACCTTACGAACGCACGGAAAGGATAAACGACACCATCCTCCACGCCTACCTGCCCTACAACGCGCAAATTACCCCCTACATACGGCTGCGCGCCGACAAAGACCGGAAAGTACGCATCCGCACCGACAACTACACCGGCGGATCGGCCAACAACGTCTTTGCCGAATATACCACCCGACAGGGCGAACAAGACTTTGAATGTCTTGGCTGGATGAACGGCCACTACGTGGTCTATCAGGTACCCAAGGATGCCGAAGTCCTCGACCTGATGTACCGCGAAACGGGCTACGACACCTACTTTGCCGGAAGTTTCCATTGCGACGACCCTGCCCTGAACCGCCTGTGGGAGAAGTCGCAGCGAACCCTGTACATCACCATGCGCGACACCTACATGGACTGCCCCGACCGCGAACGTGCCCAGTGGTGGGGCGATGTGGTGAACGAACTGGGCGAAGCCTTCTATGCCCTCGACGAGAAAGCCCATCTGCTGACCCGCAAAGGCATCCGCGAACTGATGGACTGGCAACGTGCCGACAGCACCATCTTCGCCCCTGTACCTGCCGGAAACTACGACTCGGAACTGCCCATGCAGATGCTGGCCAGCGTAGGCTACTACGGCTTCTGGACGTACTACATGGGTACGGCAGACAGCGCCACCATCGGCTACGTATATCCCAACGTAAAGAAATACATCCACGTATGGAAGACCGACGCCCAGGGACTGGCTATTCCCCGCAAAGGAGGATGGACCTAGGGCGACTGGGGCGAGAACAAAGACATGGAACTGCTGTTCAGCCAATGGTACATCATCGCCCTGCAAGGCTACGAACGCATGGCACGCCTGACCGGCGACACCACCGAAGCCGACTGGGCACAGACTACGGCCGACCGTGCACGCACCGCCTTCCACCAAAAATACTGGAACGGAAGCTACTACGTGTCACCTTCTCACCAGGGTCTGCCCGACGACCGCCCGCAAGCCCTTGCCGTGGTTTCGGGTACACTGCCCGACACGCTCTATCCGGCACTGCGCCCCTTCTTCGGCCAACAATATCATGCCAGCCCGTATATGGAGAAATACGTCCTGCAAGCCCTCTGCCTGATGGGCTACCACCAGGATGCCCTCAACCGGATGAAACTGCGCTACCGCGCCATGACAGACAGCCCGCTGACTACCTTGTGGGAAGGATGGGAAATCGGCTCGGAAGGTTTCGGCGGCGGCACTTACAACCATGCCTGGAGCGGCGGCCCGCTGACCGTCATGAGCCAGTATATAGCCGGAATTGAACCGACGGCTCCCGCTTTCCGCCGTTTCCGCGTCAGTCCGCATCCCGCACACCTGAACCAGATACGGGCCGTTGTACCCCTGAGCGGGAAAAGAGAAATACGACTGTCGCTCGACAAGGACAGCCGCCGGTGCGACATCGTGCTGGAAGTTTCCCAAGGCACGGAGGCGTGCTTCTGCCTGCCCGACGGATATACAGGCATGAGCGTAAACAGCACCGTCTGCCAGTCGGCCGAAAAGGTACTTACGCCCGGCGTATGGAACATCCGGCTGACGCAAGCCGGCGACTATGCCAGCAAGTGATAGACTCCGCCTACCAGCGCTTTGACCATGCCCTTCATTTCGAGTTCGAACAAAAGGGCGCTCATGCGGTTCACCGGGATGTTGGCTTCGACCACCAGGGTGTTGATGTGCAGGTCGTTGCGACTCAGAATCTTGACGACACGTGCTTCTTCCTCGGTCAGTTCGGGGAAAAGGCTGCGCTGTACGCCCGACGCCATCCGGCTGCTGCGGTCGGTGCTCCGTCCCCAGTTCATGGCTTTCACAAAGTCGGCAGCATCGTTAATCAAGGCTGCCTTGTTGTCGCGGATCAGCCGGTTGCAACCGCGCGAATACTCGTCCGTGGCACGTCCGGGCAAGGCAAAACAGTCGCGATGGTAGCCCTCGGCCAGTTCCGCCGTAATCAGCGAACCGCCTTTGGCTGCCGATTCTACCACAATGACGGCATCGCTCATGCCCGCCACAATGCGGTTGCGGCTGACAAAGTTATGACGGTCGGGGTTGGTATCGGTCAGGAATTCGGTCAGTAGCCCGCCTTCGGCCAGCATATCGACCGCCGTCTTGCGATGAACAGCCGGATAAATGCGGTCCAGCCCATGAGCCAGTACAGCTACGGTGGAAAGGCCGTTTGCCAGCGCACCGCGATGGGCATGTATGTCGATGCCATAAGCCAGTCCGCTGACAATCAGTACATCGGAACAAAGTTCGGAAAGGTCGTGCAGGAACTCGGTGCAGAACTGCTTGCCGTACTCGGTGGCGTGGCGTGTACCCACCATGCTGACCACCCGCAGGCGGTTCAGGTCGGCATTGCCCTTGAAGAACAGCACTACCGGCGCATCCTCGCACTCACGCAGACGCGACGGATAGCGTTCGTCGCCCAGCGTCAGACAACTGATACGGTTCTTTTCGGCCCACTCCATCTCTGCTTCTGCCCGGCTGAAGGCTTCGGGACAGTCGAGTGCTGCCACAGCAGAGGCATGAATGATGCCCGGAAAGCGTTTAGGCAGTTCTTTACGGAGACGGAATACTTCGGCTGCGCTGCCTGCGGTATCAATCAGGCGTTTGGCACCAATATGTCCGATGCCCGGACAGAGGGTCAGGGCGATGCTACAGATTCGTTCGTCGGTATTCATAGTAATTGATGTTAGATACGGGTTAACGAGTTAACAAGTTGACGAGGGGACAAGTTGACAAGAGGGGATGAGTTAATGAGTTGACAAGCTCACGAGTAATCGAGTTAACAAGTTGGAAAGAACATAAATACTCAGTTTGCCTTTCCTTGTGGCCTCGTTAACTCGTCCCCTTGTTAACTCTTCCTCCCCTTGTCAACTCGTCAACTCGTCCCCTTGTCCCTAAATATAAGACGCAAATATGCGGTCGAACAGTTCGCTGTCGCTCAACCGTCCGTTTACCACGCAGACAGTCTCTACCACTCCTTTCAGCGATACTTTACCGTCGCTCTTGCGGAAGATGTCCTGATAGAAGACGTACTTGATGCCTTCTTTTTTCATGTAGAGCTTCGACACGAACTCGTCGCCACTGCGCAGCGGAGTCTTGAAAGCCATGCTGATACGTGCCACCACAGGGTCGATTCCCTGCTCGTGAAGGGCAGCAAAGCTGACGCCTACGGAGGTAAGAAACTCGTGGCGCGTATGTTCCAGATAGTGCTGGTAGTTGGCATTGTTCACAATGCCCTGCAGGTCGCACTCGTAGTCGCGCACCTTCATTTCCAGCTCGTAGATGTATTTTTCTGCCATAAAATAATGATTAATGGTAAATGATTAATGGTCAATATCAATCTGCACAACAGTTTACCACTTACCATTAACCATTTACCGCTGTTATTATCCTCGTTGTTTCTCCACATCCAGTCCCTTGAAACGTTTCAGTTCCTCGATGGTCACTAACTTATAGAGCTTGTCACTGGGGCGTATCTTAACAGACTTCATGGAGAAATGCTCGCCCTTATGGACGGTCTGCACGGGTTTCAGGTCAACGCGTGCTTCCTCCAGTGTGACGTACTCGGCTCCGGTGGTAGGTCCGGTGATAAGCAGTTTATCGCCCACACTGATTTCGGCAGCCTCGACCAGGAACTCGGCTACACCGATGTTCGAGAAGTAGCGGATGCCTTTGCCCACGTATATCTTGCGCTCCGTAGCTGCCGAACCGTAGTTCTTCGTCCATTCACCCAGACGCTGGCCCAAGTAGTAGCCGTCCCAGAAGCCGCGGTTGAAGACAGTTGCCAGGCGGCGGTTCCATTCTTCAATCTTTTCGTCGGTAAATGTGTTGTCCAGATAGGCACGGATGGCTTCCTTATAGCACTCAACTACGGTACGCACGTACTCGGGGCCGCGGGCACGGCCTTCTATCTTGAACACCCGCACACCGGCATCCATCATCTTGTTCATAAAGTGAATGGTCTTCAGGTCCTTGGGCGACATGATGTACTGGTTGTCAATCTCCAGTTCGGCGTCGGTCTCCTTGTCGCGCACGATGTAGGAGCGGCGGCACACCTGCATGCAGGCACCGCGGTTGGCAGAGTTGTTCATCTGGTGAAGCGAGAGGTAGCACTTGCCACTGACGGCCATACACAGAGCACCGTGACAGAACATCTCGATGCGGATGCGCTGACCCGACGGGCCACAGATGTTCTCCTCGCAGATATGACGGTAGATTTCGGCCACCTGATCCAGATTGAGTTCGCGTGCCAGCACCACTACATCGGCAAACTGGGCATAGAAGCGCAAAGCCTCGACGTTGCTGATATTGAGCTGCGTACTGAGGTGTACCTCCTGCCCTATCTCGCGGGCGTAGGTCATCACGGCTACGTCGGCAGCAATAATGGCCGATATACCGGCATCCTTAGCGGCACGCACAATGGTGCGCATCAGGGGGATGTCCTGGTCGTAAATGATGGTGTTGACGGTGAGGTAGCTCTTCATACCGTGCTCGTCGCACGTGCGGGCTATCTCGCGCAGGTCGTCGATGGTGAACGTGTTGGCCGAACGGGCACGCATGTTCAGGTTCTCGATGCCGAAGTAGATGGAGTCTGCTCCGGCCTGTATGGCGGCGGCCAGCGACTCGCGCGAGCCGACAGGGGCCATTATTTCAAAGTCTTTCAGTTCCATTGTTATTATTTGATGTATTCCAGTAAATCACGTATTTCGCTCTCGGAAATGCTTTCTTTATCAGCCTTATCGTAAATGTAAAATAGAATCAAGGTTCCTTCGTCTATCTTTACAATGGCTTCTGTATAAGTTATAACACGTGCGCCATGGCTTTTCCCTTTGCCTTTTGCCGAGATTGCCATGCGTACTTTACGCACACCCTTACCTAAATCTGTTCCTACAAAAGGATTTTGTCTCAATTCTTCGAGCAAGGTCAGATAGTCAGCAACTATCGATTTATATCTTTTCTGCAACTTCTTCAGTGCGCGGTCAAAAGGAGGAATCGTCTTAATCTCTATCATGCTTCCTCTTCCATTAGCAGTTCTTTAACCAACTCTTCGGCAGGACGCGCCTGAATCTTGCCGGCCTTGTAATCATTCAACTCCAAGATGGCTTCCTTCAGCTCGTGGAGAACAAGTTCTTTATTACCGGCCTTTTCGTCCTTTGTTGTATCTGCGACTTTGGCCAGACGTTTCTTTATCTCCTTACAGGCATTGCTCATTTCCTGCAAGAAGGTCTTATCGTCACTGTTGATAATTTCACGCATTAACATCAGTTTCTGCGCCTCCAATCCCATTGTTGCCATATCCAGTCTCCCATTAATATGATAATCACACACAAAGATAACTCTTTTTTGCAGCGAAGCACTCTTTTTTCCGTACTTTTGCACCCAAAACGCAACAGAATATGAAGATAGCCAACATAGACTTGGGCGAACGCCCTGTACTCCTCGCTCCGATGGAGGACGTCACCGACCCCGCTTTCCGACTGATGTGCAAACGCTTCGGTGCAGACATGGTGTACACCGAATTCGTATCGGCCGACGCGCTGATACGCTCCGTCAGCAAAACGGAACAGAAACTGAACATCAGCGACGAAGAACGCCCCGTAGCCATACAGATATATGGACGCGACACGGCAACGATGGTCGAAGCCGCCAAAATAGTAGAGCAGGCGCGCCCCGACATCTTGGACCTGAACTTCGGCTGTCCCGTGAAGCGGGTGGCTGGTAAGGGAGCAGGAGCGGGCATGCTTCAGAACATTCCGTTGATGCTCGAAATCACCCGTTCGGTAGTCGATGCGGTGAAGATTCCAGTCACCGTGAAAACCCGCCTGGGCTGGGATGCCGACCACAAGATTATCGTCAGCCTGGCCGAACAGTTACAGGATTGCGGCATCAGTGCTCTGACCATCCACGGCCGTACCCGCGCACAGATGTACACCGGCGAAGCCGACTGGACGCTCATTGGCGAAGTAAAGAAGAACCCGCGGATGCACATCCCCATCATCGGCAACGGCGATGTCACTACTCCGCAGCGTGCCAGCGAATGTTTCGAACAGTATGGTGTGGATGCCATCATGATAGGCCGCGCCAGTTTCGGACGTCCCTGGATATTCAAAGAAGTAAAACACTATCTGGAGACGGGCGAAGAGCTACCTGCCCTGACACCCCAATGGTGCATGGACGTACTGCGACAGGAGGTAGAAGACAGCGTCAACCTGCTGGACGAACGACGCGGCATCCTGCACGTACGCCGGCATCTGGCAGCCAGCCCGGTATTCAAAGGCTTGCCCAACTTCCGCGACACACGCATCGCCATGCTGCGGGCCGAGACGAAAGACGAACTGTACCGCATCTTTGACGACATCAGACAGCGGTTCTTTCCCGGCTGAAAGCTGCGGTCGTATCTCTGACAATGATTACGACCGGACTATGAAAGAGAAGTCCGGTCGGAAAAGCCCACGCATTTTGTCCGAAAAGCCCTCGTGTTTTGTCTCAAAAGGCCACGTGTTTTGCTTGAAAAGCCCACGCGTTTTGAGAAGAAAGTCCGGGCGTTTTGAATGAAAACCCACGGGGTTTTGAAATGAAAGATTCCGAAGGAGTTTCTTAGCACATTGGCATCAGCGGAACATTGGCTGCTCGAACCAGCGTTTATACATCCATGTCGTCAAAACGTAAAGTCCGAAGGCCGAAATAAAGCCCGCTATGGCATCGATCAGGTAGTGAGCCTGAATGTATACCGTCGCACAGCACAGAAGCACGTAGAAAGGCATCAGACAGGCGAAAAGCCAACGGCTGCCACGCCACGCCATAATCATCAGAATGGTAGAAATGCCTACATGCGACGACGGGAAAGCGGCGGTAGGACGTTCGCCAACCCGTTGCGAGCTCTCTACGAGGTTATAGAAAAAACCATGTTCGTAGCCCGGACCGGGCAACAACTCCTGATTATGATTGAAATAGTCGCCAATAGCCGGAAAAACTCCCTGAAGGGCATTGTCCATACCGATAGCCGGAAAATAGAACTGCGGTCCTGCTACAGGCACAAAAATGTAGAAGAAATAGTAAAGGAAAAAGGAGGAAATGATGACGAACGATACTTTTTCCAACAGGTCGAAGCGATGAATGAAGTACCACAACACGATGACCAGCATCATGGGATAATAGAAAAAATAGCCCATATTGAGCGGCTCGCTCACCCACATGTAAGGCAGCCGCTCGGCAAACCAGATGGCTGGTTGTCCGCCAAACAGCCATTGTTCGGCCGAGGCAAAGATGTGGTCAAGATTGGGAAAAAGACGGTTGAACTCGTAAGTATCCGGATACCAGTAAGACAACAACGCCATCTGTATCGTTACACGTATGAATGCAGAAAACTTACAAGGTGCCAGCCGGTAAAGATACATCAGCAGGAATGTCATACCTGCTATCAGCGCACGGTCGCCCAGCATGCGTAGCGGGTGATCCAACTGCTGATACAGAAAGAGTATCAGTATCGACGTCAGCAGGTTGTAGATAAGCGATACTTTTTCTATCGCAAACAGTCCCTTACGGGTATCTACCATCTTGAATATATCTAAAGCCATCCTTCCTTCTTATACCAGGCAATGGTCTCCCTCACACCACGGTCCAGGTCGTAAGCGGGCCGATAGCCCAGCTCGCGAACGGCGGGAGTTATGTCGCACTGCCAGTTGCGTTGTTTCATTATATTATACTTGTCACGGTTGAGCGTGCTCGCTGTATTCCTAAGCCGCGCCCAACGCTCAGCGAGCAAAGATACAACTTTCAACAGAAATAACGGACATCGGATGCGAATAATCAGCGGATTACCCAATTCGCGACATATCAGGTCGGAAAAGGTACGGCTGGCATACACCTGCCCATCAGACAGGAAATAGGCACGTCGTGACACCTGACGCTCGATGCCCAGAAAGACAGCCTGCACGACATCCTTCACATAGACGAAAGTCAAATCCTGCCGACGATACCCCACCGAGAAGTCGGTATGCCGCTTGATAGACTCAGCCATCAGGAAATAATCACGCTCGCGAGGTCCGTAAACCCCTGTAGGACGGTAGAACACATAAGGAAAGCCTTCCAGTCCCATCAGATACTGTTCAGCCTTCAGCTTGCTGCGTCCGTATGCGGTATTGGGTTGGGGAGTATCTGTCTCGCGGATAGGCTCGTACGTATCTTCGTGGATGGGGCCGAAGACACTTAGCGTACTGATGAAAACAAACTGCTGCGGCACCATATCAAGACGAAGCAGCGTATCGGCAAACGCACGAGTCTGTTCGTAGTTCACACGGTCGAAATCGGCCTGATCGATACATTTGGTAGCTCCGGCACAATGAATGATGTAGTCGAACGATCCATGAACTTCACGATGAGCCTTAAGCTGACTGTACAGGCGGTCGGCATGTGCAAAGTCCAGTTCCAGAAAGTGCAGTTCAGGCTGTTGCAGGTATTTCCGGCTGCTCGATGCCCGGACTCCGGCCCAGGTGTCGAATCCCCGGCGTAACGCTTCTTCTACCAGAAAACTACCAATAAAGCCACTGGCACCCGTAATCAAAACCGATTTTTTCATTCTTTCCATAATCATTTTACTGGTTCTACATGAATATTGATGTATGTACGGTTGCCAAACTCACTCTTCAGACGGTTTTCGATGGCCGTAGCAGTATGATGCGCTTCTCCCAACGAGATTCTTCCGTCCATACGGATATGCACCTCGATGGCATAACTGTTGCCTATCCGGCGTGTACGCAAGTGATGCGGAGCGGAAACTCCCGGAAAAGAAAGAATTTCCTGCTTGATTTTGTCCTCTACCTCGGCAGGCAACGACTTTTCCAGCAGTTCTTCGATACAAGGTACCAGTAACTGAATGGCTACCTTCATGATGAAGAAGCTGACTACCACAGCTGCCAACGGGTCAAGGATCAGCCAACGATCACCCAGTAAAATAGCACCACCGATGCCAATAGCCGTACCGATGGACGAAAGTGCATCACTGCGATGGTGCCAGGCATTGGCAACCACAGCCTGCGAATTCAGCTTGCGCCCTTTGAAAGCCGTATACTGATAGAGTAATTCCTTAAAAAGGATAGATACCAATGCCGCCCACAAAGCCAGCATACCCGGTTCCTGAAGTTCACCTCCCTGCCAGAAATTCCAAATGGAAGTAGCTCCATTCCACAAAATACCAAAACCGACAAACAGCAATATCAGGCCAATAATGGCTGTAGCCAGCGTCTCGTACTTGCCATGACCATAGTCATGTCCCTCGTCTTCGGGCTTCGACGAAATGCGTACAAAGACAATCACAATGATGTCCGTCACAAAGTCGGACAACGAGTGAACGGCATCGGCCAGCATAGCCGCACTATGCCCATAGATGCCTGCCACAAACTTAAATACAAGCAATAACAGATTGACTACGCTGCCTACCAGCGTAACCCGATAGATGCCTGCCTCACGGGCAGCCTCTTCACTTTTCTCTTTCTGATTCAATGGTTGTGAACTCATAACGAAATTCATTAAAAAGGGAGAGCAAAGATACTACAATTCTGTTACGAGCGACTTTCTGTATCCCTAAAATCTGCACATCAGCAAGAATTTAGACCTCTTCTGAACTACCGAATCCAAATGTTTGTTATCTTTGTAGAAGCCTAACAATAGGTTCGTCTCCTCCTACCTAAATAAACGATCGACATTATGGGAAAGAAAAAAGAAAAGAAAGAGAAGAAAGCCGGCAAACGAATGACCAAAAAAGAACTGGTAAAAGCCCTACTCGACTTCTTCCACCAGAAACAGGGCGAAGTTTTGCCACTGAAATACATCTTCGAACAGCTCCACCTGACCACACACCCGCTGAAAATGCTGTGCATAGACGTATTGCACGAGCTGAAGGATGATGACTACATCAACGAAACGGATAAAAACAAATTCAAACTCAACGTCCATGGAGTAGAGATGACAGGAACCTTCCAGCGCAAAAGCAACGGAAAGAACTCCTTCATCCCCGACGACGGAGGAGACCCCATCTTCATTGCCGAACGCAACTCGGCACACGCCATGAACAACGACAGGGTAAAAATAGCCTTCTACGCCAAACGACGCGGACGTGAAGCCGAAGGAGAAGTGATCGAAATCCTTGAACGGGCCAACGACACCTTTATAGGCACCCTCGAAGTAGCCAAATCGTACGCCTTCCTCGTCACCGAAAACCGCACCTTAGCCAACGACATCTTCATACCGAAAGACAAGCTGAAAGGCGGCAAAAGCGGCGATAAGGCCATCGTGAAAGTCATCGAATGGCCCGACAAGGCAAAGAACCCCATCGGGCAAGTCATCGACATACTGGGACGAGCCGGCGAAAACAACACCGAGATGCACGCCATCCTGGCCGAATACGGCCTGCCCTACACCTATCCGGCAGCCGTAGAGAAAGCCGCCGACCGCATCCCCGACGAAATACCTGCCGAGGAGATAGCCCGTCGCGAAGACTTCCGCCAAGTGACAACCTTCACCATCGACCCCAAAGATGCCAAAGACTTCGACGACGCCCTCTCCATCCGCAAGCTGAAAGACGGCCTGTGGGAAGTAGGCGTACACATTGCCGACGTGACACACTACGTCAAGGAAGGCAGCATCATCGACAAGGAAGCCGAGAAACGCGCCACTTCCGTCTATCTGGTGGACCGCACCATACCGATGCTTCCCGAACGACTGTGCAACTACATCTGCTCCCTGCGTCCCGACGAAGAAAAGCTGGCCTACTCCGTCATCTTCCAAATGAACGAAAAAGCCGAAGTAATCGACTCGCGCATCGTGCACACCATCATCAAGAGCAACCGCCGCTTCACCTACGAAGAAGCCCAACAAACCATCGAAACGGGCGAAGGCGACTACAAGGAAGAAATCCTGGAATTGGACCGACTGGCCAAACTGTTGCGCGAGAAACGCTTTGCCGCCGGCGCCATCAACTTCGACCGCTACGAAGTGAAATTCGAAATCGACGAAAAAGGCAAGCCGATCAGCGTATATTTCAAAGTCTCGAAAGACGCCAACAAGCTGGTCGAAGAATTCATGCTGCTGGCCAACCGGACAGTAGCCGAACGCATCGGGCGTGTACCCAAAGGAAAGAAAGCCAAAGTATTCCCCTACCGTATTCACGACCTGCCCGATCCCGAAAAGCTAGACAATCTGGCGCAATTCATCGCCCGATTCGGCTACAAACTGCGTACTTCAGGTACCAAAGTCGACGTATCAAAATCTATTAATCACTTGCTGGACGACATTCAGGGAAAGAAAGAAGAAAACCTGATAGAAACCGTCTCAATACGGGCCATGCAGAAAGCACGTTACTCGGTGCACAACATCGGCCACTACGGACTGGCATTCGACTATTACACGCACTTCACCTCGCCCATCCGACGCTATCCCGACATGATGGTTCACCGCCTGCTTACCAAATATATAGACGAAAACGGACGTACCGTCAGCGAAAAGAAATACGAAGCTCTGTGCGAACACTCCAGTGCCATGGAACAACTGGCAGCCAATGCCGAACGGTCGAGCATCAAATACAAGCAAGTAGAATTTATGACCGAACGGTTGGGTCAGGTGTACGACGGCGTTATATCGGGTGTCACCGAATGGGGACTTTATGTAGAACTGAACGAGAACAAATGTGAAGGAATGATTCCTATCCGCGACCTGGATGACGACTATTACGAGTTCGACGAAAAGAACTACTGCCTGCGTGGACGCCGTAAGAACCGTACTTATAGTTTGGGCGACCCCATCACCATACGCGTAGCACGCGCCAATCTGGAAAAGAAACAACTGGATTTTGCTTTGGAAGAATAAGAGCAGAAACAACAAAGCCTGCTATCTTCCTGCCTTAGCAAACCTTATACATAACAAAAGCAGCCGTTTCCGCGGATGAAACCAATGGTTTCTTTTCGGGAAACGGCTGCTTTATTTTTCAGCCTTAACAGGCAAAGACCTTATTTTTACTTATTATTAGTCACAATCAGACCACGGGGACCGCAGTTAGATACAGAGAAAGGCAGATCCATCGGAGCGTCGGAAACAGCCTTTGTGCTCAGGTAAGCACGTGTCTGCTTCGGACCCGGTATCATCGGGCTGTAGTCGAGCACGTGACGAACACGCAGACGCTGGTCGGCTGTGAACTCGTCCAGATAGCTGTAAGCGTAGTCCATGATGTTGTGTGAAACAAATTCCTCGTCTTGGCAGGTTGTACGTTTGAACAAGCTTTCCCAATCGAACTTGTTGGCATAATCGGCATTATAGTTCATCAACTGATAAGTCTGATTCACAAACATATCATAACTGCTTTTGTCATAGCTCTTAGTGTCTTCGCAGAAGTCTGTATCCAGACAGCCAATCTGTGCTTCCGAGAAAGTATGGCGTAAGCCAAAGTAATGACCCAGCTCGTGTGCCAGCGTGATGCTACCTGAAACTTGCTTAGTGATGAGTTCTTTATAATTTTCAGGAGCAAACGGAGTAAATGCATCTTCCACATTACCCATATAAGAATTGTTGATGGACACGCCACGTACGTAATTCAAATTAGCCAACGTAATATTCATATCTTCAAGAACGTCTGTTCCCTCAAGAGGATGCGACTTCGTAGTATAAGGGAAGGTAGATATACCCAAAATGTTAGAAGCAGAAGACGAAAAACGATATACAAGGATGTTCACGTAATCGTTGGGCTCCCATAAGAAGTGTACATACTTGCGCGTATCGTCTTCCATAACATCGGTCGGATCCAAGTCGGCAGTCAGCCATTTTACACGGTCGATACCCGGTTCTTCCAATCGGTTACCCTGGGGGTCGAACTCGGCAGGAACAAATTCCATATTCAGATCGACCGTTGTTTCCGCTCCTGCATTCTGGTACATCTTGTTCACCTCGTCCAGCATGGTATATATTTCATCAGCGGGAATATTCTGTTTAGGGTCATTCTCATCAGCATAGATGATATGAAATACGATGGGAAGTTTGTATTTCAGTTCCTGTCCGTCAGGAATAGCCTGCTGGCTAAAGGTGATGGTATGCTGTTCGCCCTGAGCTTCGATTACCACTTGTGCTGTACGTGCAGCTCCCAAGTTAGCTTCTACCTCTACCGACAATGTACGGCTACCCACACCTTCTGACTTCGATACACGACACCAGTCGGCTTGACTGACGGCCGTCCATTCTACATTCGTATTCATTTCAATATCGAAGACTCCACCTTCGTAAGAAATCTCCTTGAACTCGTTTTGCGATACGGTCATCAGCGCATCGTCGTCGCTACATCCTGCCAACAACAGACAGAAGAATGGCAACAGATATAATAATTTCAGTTTCATATTGTTCTATTTAGACAGCCTTATACGCCTGTTTTCTCCTGATTGAAGAAATGACAAAAGTGTAAAACCATCAATTTTTAATATCTATATATGCTTCACGTTTTACCAATGCCATTGCCCTCCCGTGCTCACGAAGGACAATGGACATGGATTTTTATTTTTTCACTGAACGTACAACCGGCAGATAACCGTCAACCGGGAATGCCGTCGGATAGAAGTCTGAGGTATCCGTCTTGCTGACAGCCTTGTTCATCACTCCATAGCGATAGGGCACTTGTACAACAGGCTTCTGAGCTTTTGCTTCCTCTTGCTTATTCTGAGGCATAATGGCACGGAATAATGAACGGGTATTCTCTGCTTCGCCAGCTTTCACCAATTCTTTCAGTTCGTCGATAGTACCAGCGCCTTCTTTTGTCATTACAGGTATTTCCATACGCGCTACCTTACCTTCTACCTGATTTTTGTCTTTTGCATAAGCAAAGCTGTAATACAACGTATTCCAATCGCACATGATGAAACGATAACTGTCAGTCAGTTCGGTCCAAGGAGTTGCATAGTATTGGATAATATCGATGTCCGGCAAAGAAACAGGATCCAACTCATCTATTTCTTCTGCATCATAGATAACACTGAACCAAGCATCTTTAGCCTCTGCCGACTTCGTATATTTCATAGCCAGGATAACACGTCCTGCTGTCTTATCAGGCAAACCGAATACCAGTCCGTTTTCTTCGTCACCGTCGAAATAACCTAAGATTTCGGCCGATACCGTCGCATCGGAAAGTCCAGGAACAGTGACAATGGATTTTTGTTCGTGAACGGCTGCTACCTTACCATCAGGCGATAGAGCAAACGAACATACGGTATATGATGTGCCTTCCTTAAGATCCTGATATACACCTGCACTCTTTAGTCCCGGACAATAGCTGGTGTTGCTATAGAGGAACGAAGTCATTGTCATACCCGGATTCCACATCACGTTCATATTGTATTGGTTAATAACATCCATTTCAACCATGTCAATGTATGTTTCCTTGTCAAATTGGTCATCGGGTACCAGAACACTTGTGTAAGGCACTGTCAGATCAGACGGTTCAATGGTCAGTTCAATCCGATAAGGGGTAGCCACAACATCTTTGTAGCTGAAGGTTGTTTCTGCAGCATTGCCTCCTTCGGGAGTCTCAAAACGTTTCACTACGGGTTTGGTCGTAATGCCACGGTCGTAGCCGAAGACCAATACATAGTTCTTGCTATTGGGAATACAAGAAAGGTTAGGAACATCCTGCACACCCTTGTAAGTTCCCCAAGGCAAATTCAGGTTCGCCTGATTCTTCTCAACATAGTCGTTCATAAGTTCATCATCGGTCATGTTGATGTTTTCATCGGTAAAGGCATCCGAGAAGAATACATATTTCTCGTCGATGTAGGAAGGAACGACTTTCACATGAGCCGAAACAGCTGTAATGTTGTCAACCGTAACGTCAAAGGTCATTTTAGACAGGTCTTTCTGAGGCGTTGCAAAGTCACCCTTGCTTACGTCGGAACAAAGCACTACTTCGTCGCCATCATCGGTAGAAACAATCTTGAAAGCTGCTGCCATCCACTTGTACTCGGTATTGGCATTCAACCCTGTGAATTTCAGACCTACATCACCAGTATGCAATACCATGTCGAGTGCCTGCTCTACAATATCATCAGTCAACTGTCCGCCTTCGGGAACCAACTGAATAAAAATAGATTGCAGTTCTTGTTCCAACAGCGTGATAACGATGCTTTCGTCATCATAATTACCGCTAGCGATGGCGCCTTCGTAACTGGACTTCGAAATACCCGAGAAGTACCATTTAACGTTCTTGTCAGACGGTTTGATGTCGAATACTGCCGATTGTGCATCCAACATTTCAGGAACAACCACAACATCGAAAGTACAATCGATGTGTTCAGTCTTCATCGTCTGGAAGAACAAATATTCTGCCTTGTCGGCTGCACGTGTGCCGTCTACAGCGAACACTACCAACTCGTAGATGCGGCCGGGCAAGAGGTTTTCTACTTTCAGGTTGCTCTGATCGCCGGTATAAGTCAGCGAAGCAACATATTGCTCAAACGGAGTACCTTTGGCTTCGGCCTGTTTCTTCAGGTCGTTCATCAAATAGTTGGGTAACTCACCTTTGGCAACATTGTCAACGGTCTTTTTGTCTACATAGAGACACAGATAAGGAATGGTGGCATCGGATGCCTTCACACCGAACGAATAGGTAGAAGTGGTGGCTTCGCCTCCGGTCAGTGTCAGTACTTGCTTGCTCAAGTCCAGATAGGAACAAGTGTTGTCATCGTCATCGCTACATGCAGTGAAGAGGAACACGGCCAGCAAGCTGAACAGTGAAATAAGGTCTTTGACTTTCATGTAAGTTTTAATAATTAATTATTTTTTATCAAAAAGGAAAGCAGGCCTGCGCGCCAAGGTCTGCTTTCACTTTATATATCGTGCAAACGTAAGCACTAATTAAGGAACGACAAAGAAATTGGTTAAAAAAAAGCCGTCAAGGCTGAAAAAAGGAGAAAATTAAGCTTCTTATACAAAAATTATGCCAACAACAAAGATTCAAGAAGAAAAAACGAAAAACTGCAAGCCCGATAACGATATATTGGAGAAAGCATACTAATGTCTACTATTTTCGCCGATTTGGTAAACTAAGACACTTGCTTTTTCCATACAATCGTGTAACTTTGCCACAAAACATAAGATTATGAAGACAATCTGTATCACCGACCCGAAAGAGATAGAAGGCATCATACGCAAATGCCCTTATTGTACCGTAGGACTTACCGACCTGAACGGGAATCCTTACGTTATCCCCATGAACTTCGCCTACGACGCTTCGAAGGGCGAACACGGCACCATCTTCCTGCACTCCGGTCCCGAAGGAAGCAAACTGGACATGGTGCAACAGCATCCGACCGTCTGCATCAGTTTCTGCGAAGGTCACGAACTGGTGTACATGCACCAGCAGGTAGCCTGTAGCTATAGTATGAAGAGCCGTAGCGTGATGTGCCGCGGACAGGTACGTTTCATCGATGACATGGACGAGAAACGTCGCGTGCTCGACCTCTTCATGGAGCATTACACACAGAACAAGTGCGGGTATTCTGACCCGGCTGTACGCAACGTTAAAATCTGGGAGATTCCCGTTGAAGAGATTTGCTGCAAGTCGTTTGGACTCCGACCGAGCGAAGTGCAATAACGGGAGCGTTTGCCTGTACACATCCGGCCTATGATTTACCCCGCCACAGACGTGTCTCTGTACGTCTGTGGCGGGGTATTTGTATGGCTTTTGTAGGACACTTGTACGGCTCGCGAGAAACACTTGCACGGCTCGCGAGCCACACAAGTGTCCCACAAATGTATTGCAAGTGTCCTACAAACGCCTTACAAACAAGCCTTTAGAAAAGCATAAATTACTCTTTGACGCAACGGATGGAAAGCGCCTTATAATAGTCGCCACGAGTGGAAAGAGTGGAAGACATCACAAACCCTTCATCGCTGCCCGTCAAGAAAACAGTCTGTTCGGGAAGCGTTCCGTCCGCTTCCATTGTCCAGTAGCCCACCATCTTATAGGCAGACTGATGGCTGCTCTTAATCCAAGTTCCTACCGGATAGGCATTGAAGTCAGTCAGTCCCGAATGTGAAGCAGTCGTTTCTCCCAAATCGAGCGGTTCCCATTTGCTGGAAGCGGCTTTCAGCAATCCGGCCTCGCCGTTCAGGTATTTTTTCAGTTTCGTCCAGTCCTCGGTCGAAGGTATTCGCCACCCGTCCGGGGTGATGTCGTTGGCTAACAGGGCTTCGCCGTTGTAGAAGCGAATACCGTCCTTGTCGTCTGGCTGAAAATAACCCGTCACTTTGTCCTCCAGGTTAGTTTGCCGCTCAATGGGCGTACCGTCCTTATAGCTGACGGCACACAAGTCCTGCCTCATCCAATACTGCGTACCGATCTTTACTACTGAATAAGTATCCAGCTTACCGGCCCGCATATCACGCAAACGATAGCCTACTACGTTGACTTTCATACAGGTTTCTGGCTTGACATCAACAACAATCGACTGTTTTTCGTCCAGATACAACGTCTCGACAGGCGCCGAAGTTCCGGCCGTATAAGCGAATGTATTGCGCTCCGCATCCCAGCTGACCTTACCTCCATGCACTTCGCCAGTCTGCCCTATCAGTTGCAAGACAACACCCTGCGTAAGGTCTGTCACTTCGTTCTTCACCGGATAGGCAACGATAGCCTGCGAAGCAATCTCGTCGGCTTCGGAAACAAGATATTCCTTACAAATCTCGGCCACGGTTCTTCCGTTGTTGTAAAGCCGGTAAACACTAGAGGTACCGAACGACAATGCAGCGATATGCACCTCGCCCGTTTGCAGCGATCCTTCGGTTTCTTCCTGCTTGGTCGTTTCGCCCCACTCTTCCACTTCGCCTACAATTCCGGCAAGCGTACGGTTTTCCACTTCCGCCATTTTAATCTGAATAGCCCGCTGCGTGTTACCCTCAAGGGTTACTGCCGAGATAGGACAAGTATACAGAATGCCCTTCCACTCGATGACAACCGACTGGCTTTCCGGGTCTGCTTCCTGCGGAATCACAATCACATCCTTACCGGTCAGCCGGTCACTATCTTTTTTCCATTTGCCAGAAACGACGATGTCCGACTTCCCTTCCGGACTGCTCACCTCGCCCGACTTCAGGTCGTAATGGGCTTTCGTGTAAAATCCGGTTACAATCACCTTCGGATTGTCCTGATAGATTTCGTCCAAATTCGCACCTTCTCCGGGAATCAACTCAATGTTCAGCTTGCTCATGCGATGTTTGAAGGTCAGCGAAACCGCCGCACTGCTGCTTTTCACCCCAGTTTTGGTAGCCACCAGGAAGTCGGAAGCCGAACGGTTTTCCGCAGTACTCTGGTCAGCCAGTACAGATACCGGAATTACCGTCGATCCCGCTTCTACACCCGCCTGGCTGTAAGGATAGTAAGCCAGAAAGTCCAATGATCCGTCGCCTTCGGGATAAAACACTTCCCGTTCGGGGATAAGTGTCGAAGTACCGTTATGCTCCAGCCGCAGGTTGTCGATGTAACGATAACCATCGATAGACGCTCCGCCCATAGTGGCAAACAAGCCGATACGGTCGCCCGCCTCGAAGCCGCTGTTACCCACACGGGTGACAGTCGATGCCTTACTTACTTTTGCAGAGAAACTGATTGGGATATTGCTTTCTGCAACGTCTTCATCACCAATCTGATTGACACATGCCGCCGACAGACAGAGTACGGCCAGGCAAGAAAAACCGCGTACAGCGGATTTTAGCATTGTACTGCTTCTCATAATAATAAATATTAGGGTTAATAAATAGTATCAGCTACTACAATTATCATCGATACAGAAACCGGCTCTTTTCCTTTAGGAGAGAACGTGCAGAAAATAAGCTATAGAAAAAAGTACAAATGCCTTTAAAAACCGATTACGTCTGTCTTTCAAAAAATAAATGCCTCTCTCTAATTTGCCTGCATCCCATCACATCGGGTTCATGTGGCGGCAAATATAGACTAAAAAAAATGAATAATGCAAAGAAATGTGGAAAAATCGTTCAAAAAAGAAAGAAAATAATCCTATCAACCCGAACAAATCAGATTAAAATGTATCAAAAAAAAGTTTATCAATATAATAAAAGGGAAGCCTGATTACTTCCCTTTCACTATTCGTTTGATGTCATTCAGCTTGTTCAGCGCTTCGAGTGGCGTCAGATTATTTACGTCGAGGTTCAGAATCTCATCGCGTATCTGGCACAACACCGGATCGTCGAGCTGAAAGAAGCTGAGCTGCATGCCAGCTGCCGAAGAAGCACCTTCGGTAATCTTCTTTCCACCCACCGATCCTGTCTGTCGGTTCTCGGCTTCCAGCTGCTTCAGTATTTCGTCGGCACGTTTCACAATGCTCTTCGGCATACCTGCCATCTTAGCCACGTGGATACCAAAGGAATGCTCGCTTCCGCCACGCTCCAACTTGCGAAGGAAAATCACCTTATTATCCACTTCCTTCACCGCCACGTTGTAGTTCTTGATCCGTTTGAAGCTCTTCTCCATCTCGTTCAGTTCGTGGTAGTGCGTGGCAAACAGGGTACGGGCACGGGCGCGGGGATGTTCGTGGATGTACTCCACAATGGCCCAGGCTATCGAAATACCATCGTAGGTCGAAGTACCACGCCCCAATTCATCAAACAATACCAGACTGCGTGCCGAAAGATTGTTCAGAATATCGGCCGCCTCATTCATCTCGACCATAAACGTCGACTCGCCCACCGAGATATTGTCGCTGGCTCCTACACGGGTGAAGATTTTGTCCACCAGTCCGATGTGGGCACTCTCGGCCGGAACAAAACTGCCAACCTGTGCCATCAGCGTGATCAGCGCCGTCTGGCGCAACAACGCCGACTTACCGGCCATGTTCGGACCCGTAATGATAATAATCTGCTGAGTGCTGCTGTCCAGCATTACGTCGTTGGCAATGTACTTCTCTCCGATGGGCAACTGTTTTTCGATGACCGGGTGCCTTCCCTGATGAATCTCCAGCACATCGTCGTCGGCAATGACAGGGCGGATATAGTTGTTTTCGCGAGCTACGTTGGCAAACGAAAGCAGACAATCCAGACGGGCTATCTGGTTGGCATTGATCTGAATGGCAGGGATAAACTCGGTAAGCGCCTGCACCAGTTCGGTATAGATCTGTGTTTCCAGAATCAGAATCTTGTCTTCTGCTCCCAATATCTTTTCCTCGTATTCCTTCAGTTCTTGCGTAATGTAACGTTCGGCATTGACCAGCGTCTGCTTACGTATCCACTCCTGCGGAACCTTGTCCTTATGCACGTTGCGCACCTCGATGTAATAGCCGAAAACATTGTTATACCCGATTTTCAGACTGGGGATGCCGGTCAGCTCGCTCTCGCGTTGCTGCACCTGCAACAAGTAGTCTTTACCACTGTAGGCTATTTCACGGAGTTCGTCAAGTTCGGCATTTACGCCCTGTTTGATGACTCCCCCCTTGTTCACCAGCAACGGAGGATCGTTGTTGATTTCGCGGTCAATACGGTCGCGGATAGACTGGCAAATGTTCAGTTGCTCGCCAATGCGGTTCAGACTGGCATTATCGGCTTCCATACAAGCCGTTTTGATAGGCTCAATGGCCTGCAAAGCCACTTTCAAAGCTACCACTTCACGCGGGGAAACACGACCGACGGCAACTTTGGAGATAATGCGCTCCAAATCGCCTATCAAATGAAGCTGTTCTTCAATCAGTTCCTTGAAGTCGGGTTGGCGGAAGAAATACTCCACCACATTCAGACGGTCGTTGATAGGCTGTACGTCCTTCAGCGGGAATACCAGCCAACGCCTCATTAGGCGGGCTCCCATCGGGCTGATGGTCTTGTCGATAACATTCAGCAAACTGCTTCCTCCATCGTTCATCGAACCCATTAACTCCAGACTGCGTACCGTAAACTTGTCCAGGCGGACATACTTGTCCTCCTCGATCCGTGCCAGCGAAGTGATGTGGGCAATCTGTGTGTGTTGCGTCATGATGAGGTATTGCAAGATGGCTCCCGAAGCAATAATACCATTCTTCAGATGCTCTACGCCGAAACCTTTTAGGTTCTTCACCTCGAAATGCTTCAGCAACTTCTCACGGGCAGTCGTTTCCGTAAAAATCCAGTCATCCAGCTCGAACGTGAAAAACTTGTTCCCGAAGTTCCCTTCAAACATACCACGCTTACCTCTTTCAAACAACACCTCCTTCGGAGCAAAGTTATTCAGCAACTTGTCTACATAGTCGAAAGGACCTTCGGCCGTAAGGAACTCTCCGGTCGAAATATCCAGGAAGGCCACGCCACAGGCACCTTTTCCGAAATGTACGGCAGCAAGAAAATTATTCTCCCTATAGTTCAGCACGTTGTCGTTGATCGACACGCCCGGAGTTACCAGCTCCGTGATTCCCCGCTTCACCAGCTTCTTGGTCAGTTTCGGGTCTTCCAGCTGGTCGCAAATCGCCACCCGCTTGCCGGCACGAATCAGCTTGGGCAAATAGGTGTCGAGTGCATGGTGGGGAAATCCGGCCATCTCAATGGTCTTCCCCTTGCCATTGGCACGCTTGGTCAGCGTAATACCCAATATCTCCGAAGCAACAATGGCATCGGTCGAATAAGTTTCATAGAAGTCCCCGCAACGAAACAGCATCACAGCATCGGGATGCTTCGCCTTCAGGTCGAGAAACTGTTTCATCATCGGAGTAAGGACAATATCTTCTTGCATGATATGTTTTTTTGAATTCTCTGTTTATTGAAATATCCAAGTGTCGGACGCACGATGACTTGCTGGGATATGCCCCACCCTGCCATCCGTTTCGGCAACTTCTGCAAAGATACCTCTTTTTTAGAAAACAGATGCGGAGAGCATTTAAATCCTTAGCAACCCTTAACAAATTACCGGATTATCATAAAACATGTTATAAAACAGTCTTTTTTATTTGTTTTATTTGCAGATTTCCCAAAAGTCCGTACCTTTGCAACGTGTTTTTCATAGTATTAGATTTAAGGTTAACAAAGGTTGGAGTACAGCGGTACTCCTTTTTTTATGCCTGTACGCAAACATTGCTTCCGTCACTTCTTTCCGTCTGCGGCAGGCGTCTTGTCCATCTCCATCCACAACTTCTTGCGAAATCCCAAAGGAGTCTCGCCCGAACAACGCCTGAAAAACTTGCAGAATGCCGATGTATCGCTGAAATTCAGCTTGGCTGAGACATCGTTCACCGTCAGCTTCCGGTTGCCCAGCAGCATGCGTGCCTCCATCAGCAACAATTCGCTGATAATGGCATTCACCGTCTTTCCTGTGCCACTTTTTACGATGCGCGACAGATATTGCTCACTGATGGCCAGTTCGCGAGCATAGAAAGAGACAAAATGTTCTTCACGAAAATGACGGGTAACCAGCGCATAAAACTCCTGCAATACATGATCTTTAGGACTGACATGCTTGCGTATCGGCGTCTTGCGCGACAGAAAGTCGGCAATGTCCAGAAACAGAGCGTTGCACACTGCCTGGACGCGACGGAAAAGAAACTTATGATCGGACCGAAGCAACTGCATCAGAAACTCCAACTGGCCGCGCACGGCGTCTGATTCATCCGCAGTCAGCAGTATCGTATATTGCCTGTTCTGCCTCATCGTAGCCAATACCATAGCCGTTATCTGCGTCAGATAGGAATCGTTGGTAAACATGGTTTCCGAAATGGAAAGCGTAATGAAATGAATATCTTCGGAAGAAAACAGATGGTCGGTCAGGAAGTTTGCTCCATGCACCAGCAGGGTTCCGGCTTCCATCACAATGTGTTCACCATTGAGCAGAATCTCCGAACGACCCTCCAGGATGAATATCAGATACAGTTCGCGGTTGAAGTAGGCTTCGCCCTCGGGATAGTTTCGGTCGCCATAGACGCTCTCGAAGCACACCACATCTTCACCGTAATGAGGAATATCCGGATGCCTTTTCAGCATTCCCGCATTGTCAAATATACACGATTTTACCATTTTCGAGCATTATACCAGCTACAAAGATAGCACTTGTTTCGTAATCGACAAAAATTATGTCATATCGGATAATATCCATGCAACAGAAAAGCACGAACTTTGCCGCCGAAAAAAACAGGTATTAGAATATAATTAGGAAAGAGGTAAAAAGATGGAAATGAAAAGTATTATCAAAAGGTATTTAGTTTTTGTATTGGGACTGTATTTTCTGGCTGCGGGCGTAGTGCTCATTGTCCGTTCGGCCTTAGGTACTACCCCTATTTCGAGTATCAACTACGTAATGAGCCTGAACACACCGCTCACATTGGGCACCTGTACGTTCATCATTAACATACTGCTCATCGTAGGTCAGTTCTGGCTAATACGCGGACGAGGAAGTCGGCAAGACGTTATGGAAATACTGTTGCAAATACCCTTCTCGTTCATCTTCTCGGCTTTTATCGACTTCAATATGGTTTTGGCTTCCGACATACACCCGGTAAACTATGCTGCCTCCATCGGCTTGCTGCTGGTAGGATGCATTATACAGTCGGTAGGTGTGGTACTCGAACTGAAACCTCGTGTGGCAATGATGAGCGCCGAAGCTTTCGTGAAGTATGCTTCTTCACGCTATAACCGCGAGTTCGGTCGCACAAAGGTTTGCTTCGACATTACTCTGGTCACACTGGCCGTACTTACTTCACTGGCTTTCACACAGACCATCGAAGGTGTACGCGAAGGTTCGCTGATTGCCGCCTGCCTGACAGGCTACATTGTCAGCTTCCTTAATCATAAAATTATGACCCGGAAAAACCTTTATCGCCTGGTGCCCGTATTAAAGGGTAATAGCATAGAATACGCCCCAAAGGCTTAACAAATCTGTAATTCAGCTAACACATGTTATAAAGCATGCATTTTTACTTGGATTATTTGCAGATATCCAGAAAGTCCGTACATTTGCAATGTGTTTTTCATAGTATTAGATTTAAGGTTAACAAAGGTTGGAGTACAGCGGTACTCCTTTTTTTATGCCCGTACGCGAAGTGCATTCGTCGTGCGGGCTGTTTATTTGGCTATCAGCCTGTCAATCTGGACAGGCGTCTGAGGCCAGGAGGGCCGTACCATCGAACCGTAATTCACAATCACTCCTTCTTTATTCACCAGCAGAAAGTAGGGAATGCCGTCGATGTCCAGATGCTTGCGTATCTTACTCCAGTTGCTGCTGTCTACCCAATCTTCAAGAAACAGGCTTTCGATCGCTGTGTCGCGCAGGGAGAAACGTTGCAAGATCCGTTCGTAGTCAGCACGTTTCCCGCTACCACAGATACTGATTATGACTACATCGTCCGTACTGTATCGCGCACGCAACTTCTTCATCGGTTCTATCTCTGCCAGGCAGGGAGGACAATGAACTCCCCAAAAGTCGATATAAACCACCTTTCCCCGATGCTTGTCTATCAGCGAGCGCAGGGGTACCATGTACTGCTCTGCCTCGCTGTCGGAGGCGTCGCCATAGAGCAGATAATGAGAGTACTCCTCAGGATGCTGCAGATATTCCATGGTCCGCCTGTACAGCAGGTCCACCGCATAGCGCAGCACAGGCACCTGCACCAGCGCGTCGTATTTCGGACGGGCAGTCGTAAAATCTACCGTATCATTATGAACCAACGAATTGCCCAGCATATTGGCCAAAAGGAATTGCGACAGCATGTTGCCCTGTTGCTCGTCCACCAAATCCATGTCGGTAAAAGACTCATCGCCCACGGCATAGCGTCGGTATTGCAGATAAAAGTTCAGATGATAAAGCAACCGGAAATGAGCCGACGTAATGACTTCGTCGGACAACAGCGCATTCACTTCCGGCAACAAGGCTTCGTAACCTGCCATCTCCTGTTTCCAGTCCGTCCGTTTCTCAATAAGTATCTGCCGTAAGTGTTCGCGCGCATATCGGAAACGCTCGGCACAGTAGTCGGCCAGCAACATACGCTCCGTCAGCTTTGCCACATCGTCGCCGGGCGAATATCGGGTCAGGAAGTCGGCCCGCCTTTGTTTCCGCTCCTCATACCCTTTCTCCACAGCTTTGTCGAATGCCTCGCCGGAAGCACGAACATCCTCTGCATAATAATAATCCGGCAGGTAATAGCCTTCCCCGACAAAATGCTGCATGCCCTGATTCAGAGCTGCCCGCGAACCCTTCACCACGGGATGCAGCAAGTCTTTGAAATCGATTTGCAGGTAAAGGCTGTCGCCTGCACTGACATACAGACGGGGCGCATAATTGGCCAGCGACACCTCGCACAGCGCATCGCACAAAGGGAAACGGAAAAAGAAACTGCTATCGTCGCGCAAAGGCGCCGTATAGCAGACATCCTGACCGCTGAAGTAGGACAACGACAAACGGAATTCGCGTTCGTTGGGATAGAAGTCACGGTTCAGCACCTTCCCACATATCACTACCTCACCCCCGTCCGAAGCCGGCCGGGCAAAGGAACCGACTGCAACCGACGCAATCAGGCAAAAAAGAATCATAAAGTATCGCATAGTTATAGAGGCTTATTATGGATAGTGCAAAAATAGAGTTTTACAGCAGAATACCGCCTGTGAACATTTAAAAAGTATATAAAGCCGCTAATACATGTTATAAAACATGCTTATTTACTCGGATTGTTTGCAAATCTCCGGAAAGTCCGTACCTTTGCAATGTGTTTTTCATAGTATTAGATTTAAGGTTAACAAAGGTTGGAGTACAGCGGTACTCCTTTTTTTATGCCCATACGTCTGCTCTGCCCTCCCCGTCAGGCTGCTCCCGATGATTCTTCAGTCAGGCCACAGATTTTTCCTAATTGCCCAGCATTTTTTTCCTAACTGGAAAAAATAACGCCCTACCTGTAACTATGCCGAAGCCTTGTACGACTAACGAAACAAAAAGACAAGGATATGACGGATACTAACAAGGAAAAAGAATTCACCGAATTGCTGCTGCAAAACCAGCACATCATCTACAAAGTGTGCCTGATGTATGCGCAGGAAAAGGAAGATATCGCCGACCTCTACCAGGAGACGGTGTATAACCTGTGGAAAAGCTACGCCACATTCGAAAACCGAAGCAGCTTCAGCACCTGGCTCTACCGTGTCGCCCTGAATACCTGCATCAGCGACCTGCGCCGCCGAAAGCACCACGAGTACGTGCCCCTGCAACTGGCGGACATCGACCTGCCCGACAACGACCCGAAGGCCGAAATGCTGAACACCCTGTACAGCCTCATCCGCCGCCTGAACAAGCTGGACCGCATGTATATCGTCCTCTGGTTAGACGAAAAGACCTATGACGAAATAGCCGAAATCGTAGGTACCAACCGCAATCAGGTAGCCATCCGGCTGCACCGCATCAAAGAGAAACTGAAAACTATGTCCAACCTCTAAATACCCTTTATCATGAATCTGGAAGAAATGCAACAAGCGTGGAAGGAACTCAACGAACGGGTCACACGCAACGAAATTCTGCACCGCGAAGAAGTGAAAAGAATACTGAACACACGACGGGAAAACAGCCTGGAACGGCTGACACGCTTGGAAAAGATGGGACTGGCGATGGTATTGGTCGTCTGCATCGTATTCGCGTCTGCCTGGATTGCCCAGCCCGGTTTCCACATCGTGCCCGGTATTACAGGAGCCGTATTGATCTTATACGGTCTTCTTGCACAAATCTTCAGCCTGAACAAACTGAGCAAAATCAGACGGGAAACCAATCTGGAAAACCAGGTACGCCACATCCTGCAATACAAGAGCCGTTATAACCGTATGCTGCTGACAGGCTATCCGCTCGTCGCCCTGTTCTTCATCTGCTTCCTCTGCTACTACGGCACACGGTCCAACATCCTCTTCATGTCGCTGTTACTGGCTGCCTGTATCATAGCCGACTACTTTACCTTCCACTACACGCACGACCGGGTAAAAGAGATGATGAGTGCCAACCGTGAACTCAAGCAGATAGAGGAAGAAGGTTAAGGAAGAAGAAAACGTATTGATATGCTTAACAAACCTATAGCAGCCTTAAAACGTGTTAGAAAAAACGCATTCTCCGGCCAGAAATTTGCAGATTTCAAGAAAGGCCGTACCTTTGCAATGTGTTTTTCATAGTATTAGATTTAAGGTTAACAAAGGTTGGAGTACAGCGGTACTCCTTTTTTTATACCCGTACCCCAACCCTGTTAACCTTTACCCTTTCATCCTACAGACAACACCTGCAAACCCTCTGCTACGGCAGCGGTGCATAAAAACCCAACATAGGCTTATGATAAAGCAAGACTACCTGATACGCATGATACAGGAAATCATCTCGATGATTGTAGATACCCTGCTCCACCGGAAAAGAATCCGTGAGAAGGACTGGGAAGAATACGACCACCTGACCCGACAGATACTGGGCACCGACACCCGCGACCTGCTGAACACCACTGCCGAAGAGCTGACGGCACGCTATGCCGACACGCCCGACGGAATGAATAAGTTGGAGCTGGCCGCCGTCAGCATGTTGAAGCTATCCGAAGAAGTAGAGAAAGACAACCTGCTGCTAAAGTCGCGACTGCGCCAGGAAGGCGCACAGCTGCTGAAATACATCCAGCAAAACAGCGGCAACTACTCGCTTCAGCGCGAGTTCCTCATCCAACTGCTGCAAACCAATCCGTAACCTGAAAGCCTAAGCGGATGGTCCAAATACTTAACAAATCTGTAACAGATTTAAAACGTGTTATAAAACAGCACTTTCCGGTCGGGAAATTTGCAGATTCCGGAAAAGACCGTACCTTTGCAACGTGTTTTTCATAGTATTAGATTTAAGGTTAACAAAGGTTGGAGTACAGCGGTACTCCTTTTTTTATGTCCGTACGCGAAGTCGCCATTAGGCGTAACACTTCGCAGAAACGTAACAACATACAAAGTAAACATCAAACCCATAATCATACGAATGACATGAAAACATCAGCAAGACTATTCCTGTCGTGCACAGCCTTATTGCTGTCGGCACACCTCGAAGCACAAACGTTCACCCACATCAGCAGCAGCGAAGGCAACACATGGCAACAAGCCAAAGTACGAATGCAATCCTCGCCCCGACAGACACCCTGTTTGATGTGGAAGTGACGTTACGACTTGATGAATAGACAGAGATAAACCCAAAAATCACATATAGTAACAATGTATAAAACATTATAAAATGTTAATTATTTAATAAATTGTGCGATATTTTGGTGTAAATAAACAATTAAACCTTTATTAGCGTAAATGATATGTTTAACCAATTAAAGATTACTTATGAAAGTACTAAAAATTTTCTTGTCAATTTGTTTTGTTTGTTGTTTAAGCTGCTCTAACAATACTGAATATTTAGCAGAAAAACATGAAAATCTTGCTTTAAAGAGCAATATTACAGCCAAAGAGTATAAAGCCTTATTAGAAATGGTAGCTTCTAATTTGGAATATTCCACCAGAAGTACTGGTTCTGTTGAAATGACAGAAAATGAAGCCAGAAAATTATTAATACCTTTCATAGAGGATGGAAAACAAATACAGCATTCATTGATTGATTTCATAGACAAAGATTTTAGCGAAGATTGGCATAACATGACTGAAACGGATTTAATAACACTCTCCTTTTTAGTCTGCTCTATTAATCAGAATAGCACTGAGACAAAAGCTGTATCAAGCAACCAAATCTTTGCCTGTTTGGGTGTTGCAACAGGGCTGGCAGCTATAAAAGACATTGGCATAGGAGGTCTTGTTAATGCGAAAATGGCATTGCAAGTTATCAAAGCTGTTGGAAAAAGATATTTAGGTTATATCGGCGTTGCACTTATGATTGCTGATTTTGCAACTTGTATTGGGGAATAACATTATGAAATACGAAGAAGATATCAGCATCATCAAACTGCTTTGTTTTGCCCTGTATGGTTTCGGTGAACTCCTGCAAAAAGAGATGCTATCCGTTGTGGGACTTTTCGGGGCTATAGCTGCATTTATATGGAGTACCATCATTTTTTGTAAATATTGGAGATTTAAGAGTGAAAAGGAAAAGAAGTTATTAGTCCAAAGTATGCATTCTTTTGTCTTTTGCATTCTCTATTTTGTCCTTTTCTACTTTTCATTTAACCGCTAACCCAAGGGTATCAGCCTGTAGCATTCGATGTTCATTTTCGGCTACCTAATACAAAGACTCGACTTCACCATGTTCACTCCAAAATCAACTGACACCTGTGCCCGCCACGGCTTACCGCATGGGCAGCGACGGACGTGGCGGGAGTATCGTAGGCCCGTCACTTCTTCTTTTGCTGTCGAAGACGGCTGTACGGAGAATTTCGTACAAGATGCCGCCTACGTCGAGTCCCAACGTGAACTTGTCGAACTTGTAATAAGGGATGGCCACAGGCACCGTCTGCCAACCTCCGCGCATGGAGTCGTAGTAACGCTGCACACCTACCTCCATGCCGAAGCGGTCGGTCATGTCAATCACCATGGTGGCACCGTAACTGTTCGTGCCCATACCGTACGAATTGCCCATCACATACGAGCCGAAGGCACGGAAGGCCAGGCGGTCGGAAACCTGATATTTCAGCATGCCCGACGTGTTGAACATCTGACGGCTGAGGTGCGACATCGTCATCTTCATGGCATTCATCTGGATCTGGAAGTCCAGCCGGTCGCTTAACTTCCGTCCGTAGCCTATCGAAGCCTCGTTCAGCCGACCGATGCCGGGCAGTGAAGTCTGACTGCCTGCCCCCATCAGATAGCCCCTGCCGAGGCGTGTCATCACGCCACCGGTGCTGTAGTCGCCCCGGTAGAGCGGCGAAGGATGGGTGTAGTAAGGAATGACGGGCATCGCATCGAGCGAGAAGCGGGGTGTCGGCTCGGGCACTTCGGGCACGCTGAACCGTTGCTGCGAAGGCAGATCCGGAGCAGCCTTCACCAGCTCCATCAGGTCGGGAGCCACGATTTTAGGGGTATTTACCGAGGGGACATACGGCAGTTCGCCGTTCCCCATATCCAGGCGAAGCGTGTCGCGGGGCGCATCCTCCGCCCCAGCCTGTGCCCACACGTCGTGTGGGAGCAACGCCGCCAACAGGCTGCATACCATCACTTTCAGACAGACTCTCCGTACGATGTACATATCCTCCTCCTTTCTTGTTTCGGACAGCCCGGACCACTACCAGCCACCTCCGGCGCCGGCGGGCGAAGACACCACTGCCGCAGCGCGTCGGGAGAAAGGCTTCCGTCGCAGGCTCTACTTACAAAAGTAGCAAAATTCCCGTTTCCCTCATGCTGACGGAAACGATTTTATACATTATTCAACCTTTGCCTGCACAGGCACGGCATATTCTACAAAAGTTAAGAGAAAAGAACGCACAACGGCGCTCTGCAAGGAATATTCTTAATCAGGAAACAGCCCTCATCCGATTCCGTAACTTCTTGAATATAAGTACTGTTAGGTCCTGTCTATCTCAGTATACGACTGAGGGTACCTAAGTATACGACTGAGGGGGTCTAAGTATACGACCGAGGGTGCCTCAGTATACGACTGTGATAGGCTCCCCCGGTCGGTATGGATATGTTATAAAGAAAAATAACTGCCTGCGAAGCAGTGGGACGTCAGGCTGACACCTCTTCGCCCTTCAGCGTGGCCGAGCTGGCTTCGGTGATTCGCACACGCACGAAGTCGCCTACGCGGTGTGTGCCGCGGTCGAACACCACTACCCTGTTCTGTTCCGTCCGTCCGAACAGCTGGTCGCGGCTGCGCTTGCTCACTCCCTCGACCAGCACCTCGAAGGTCTGCCCCACGCAACGTGCGTTGGCCTCGGCCGAAAGACGGTTCTGCAAAGCGATGATTTCATTCAGACGGCGTATTTTCACCTCCTCGGGAACGTCGTCGGGCAAGTGCTTGCTGGCATAGGTGCCCGGGCGTTCGCTGTACTTGAACATGAAGGCCGCATCGTAGGCGCACTCCTCCATCAGCGACAGCGATTGCCGGTGGTCTTCCTCGGTCTCACTGGAGAAGCCCGAGAAGATGTCGGTCGAAAGTCCGCAGCCGGGGATGATGCGGCGGATGGCTGCTACACGCTCCAGATACCACTCACGGTCGTACTTGCGGTTCATCAGCTTCAGAATGCGGCTGCTTCCGCTCTGCACGGGCAGGTGGATGTGCTTGCAGACGTTGGGCATGTCGGCAATGACGTGCAGTGTCTCGTCGCTCATGTCCTTGGGGTGCGACGTAGTAAAGCGCACACGCATGCCCGGAGCAGCTTCGGCCACCTGGCGCAGCAGCATCGGGAAAGTCACTACCTCTCCGTCGGCGCGCTCAAAACGGTACGAATTGACGTTCTGCCCCAGCAGGGTCACTTCCTTGTAGCCTTTCTGCTGCAGGTCGGCCACCTCGCGCAAGATGCTTTCCACATCGCGGCTGCGTTCGCGGCCTCGCGTATAGGGGACTATGCAGTAAGTACAGAAGTTATTGCATCCGCGCATGATGGACACAAAACCTGAAATGTGATTGCCGCAGATGCGCGAAGGCACGATATCGCGGTAGGTCTCCGTGGTAGACAGTTCCACGTTGATGGCTTTCTCGCCCGCCTCTACCGCCGCAATCAGGTCGGGCAAGGTCAGGTAGGCATCGGGGCCTGCCACCAGGTCCACATGATGGTTGGCAATAAGGTCTTCCTTCACCCGCTCGGCCATACAGCCCAGCACGCCCACAATGAGCCCGCGATGCTTCTTCCGCATCGAGTGGAAGAACTCCAGGCGGTTCAGAATCTTCTGCTCGGCATTATCGCGCACCGAACAAGTATTCAAAAACACGGCATCGGCCTCGTCCAGCGTCTCGGCCATCGTATATCCGGCCATTTTCATAATCGACGCAACCAGTTCACTGTCTGCCACATTCATCTGGCAGCCGTACGTTTCGATGAACAATTTCTTATTGTCACCGGCAGTTGCAGATTTTAAGTCTGCTCCCGTTTGATTTTCCATTATTCCTAAAGTTTATTGATTTCGGGGACAAAGATAATGAAAGGACAGTGCCGGGGAAAATGAAAACAATGTTTTCTGAAGTAACACATCCAACGTGCGCGCCCACACCACAGATAAACCGAAAAACAAACGCCATTTTTGGCCTAAAACGGCTTAAACGAAAAGAAAATGCAACAGAAATAGCCTGTTTGACAGTGATTCTACTAATTAATGTTAACGTAAAAAGCTTTTTCTGACTGTTAATTTGGTAAAAAAAGAATTATTTTACATTTTTGTGCAATGAAAGAAACATTAGATTTTTTCATAGTTAAGGTTTAGGTTAAAAAAATTAAGGGGAGCTGTGAAGCTGCCCTTTTTTATTGCCCAAATGTTAGGGGCTATCAGATTAATTAACTACCTTTGGCGGTGAAAAACAAGCATGCGTATGGAAGATATCTTCAAGTTTCTGTTGGTGGCAGGAATCATCGTGGTCGGAATCATCAAGCAGTTCAGGAAGGAAGCCCAAAGTACCGAAGCTCCTCCCAGTGATGAACATGGCATGCCCCTACCCCACGAAGCCAATCCGCTTCCCGAAAACTGGGGAGGAGAAACCTATGGCGGATACATTCCCGAAGGTCCCAAACCAGCCGAACAGCTCCATACCCCGAAAAAGCAACAGAAGACTTCCAGACCCGAACCTTTCATTCCGCGAAGAGACCGGCAGACATCATCGCACCGGATCAGCCCGACTTCGCAACCGACCGCCCCTCCGGCCCCTGCCGGGCAAGAAACAGACCACGCTGCAACCGACTTCGACCTGCAGTCGATAGAGGAAGTACGGCGAGGCATCCTTTGGGCAGAAATACTGAACAGGAAATACTGAAACCTGCTGTCGGTACATAAGCATTCGGTTCCTTCGCTTTTACGTTTGCAAGTTGGCAAGTTATTACCTTTCTTCAACTGAACGGCTAAAAGACTCACGAACGGACAGACTTGACCCTGAAATCTTTAACATCAAAAATATAAAAGAACAATTATGGCATTTAATTACATTTCAGCAGAAGAAGCTGCAAGCCTCATCAAACATGGCTACAACATTGGTCTGAGCGGATTTACCCCCGCAGGAACTGCCAAAGCCGTTACACATGCTTTGGCTGCCATCGCAGAAGACGAACATGCAAAGGGAAATCCTTTCCAGATCGGTATCTTCACCGGAGCCTCTACAGGTGATGCCTGCGACGGTATCCTGTCGCGTGCCAAAGCCATCCGCTACCGTGCTCCCTACACCACCAACCCCGACTTCCGCAAAGCCGTAAACAACGGTGAGATTGCCTACAACGACATCCACCTTTCGCAAATGGCACAGGAACTGCGCTATGGCTTCATGGGCAAAGTAAACGTAGCCATCATCGAAGCCTGCGAGCTGACCGAAGACGGTAAAATCTATCTGACTGCTGCCGGTGGTATCGCTCCTACCGTATGCCGCTTGGCCGACATGATCATCGTCGAGCTGAACGCTGCACACAGCAAGGCAGCTATGGGCCTGCACGACGTGTACGAACCCCTTGATCCGCCTTACCGCCGCGAAATACCCATTACCAAGCCCAACGACCGCATCGGCTTGCCCTACATCCAGGTAGATCCGAAGAAGATTGTAGGCGTAGTAGAGACCAATTGGCCAGACGAAGCACGTTCGTTTGCTGCTGCCGACCCCGTAACCGACAAGATCGGACAGAACGTTGCCGACTTCCTGGTACACGACATGAGACGTGGCATCATTCCGCAAAGCTTCCTGCCGCTGCAGAGTGGTGTAGGTAACATTGCCAACGCCGTACTCGGCGCACTGGGACGCGACACCACAATCCCCGCCTTCGACGTATATACCGAAGTTATCCAGAACTCCGTGATCGGCCTGATCCGCGACGGCCGCGTGAAGTTTGCTTCAGGCTGTTCGCTCACCGTTACCAACGACTGTCTGAACGGTGTATATCAGGACATGGACTTCTTCCGCGACAAACTGGTACTCCGTCCGTCGGAAATCTCCAACAGCCCCGAAGTTATCCGTCGTCTTGGCGTTATCTCTATCAATACTGCCATCGAAGCCGACATCTACGGTAATGTAAACTCTACCCACATCGGCGGAACGAAGATGATGAACGGTATTGGCGGCAGCGGCGACTTCACACGCAATGCCTACATCTCTATCTTCACCTGCCCGTCTGTAGCCAAGGAAGGCAAGATCAGCGCTATCGTTCCGATGGTATCGCACGCCGACCACAGCGAACACGACGTCAACATCATCGTTACCGAGCAAGGTGTGGCCGACCTCCGCGGCAAGAGCCCGAAGGAACGTGCACAGACTATCATCGAGAACTGTGTTCACCCCGACTACAAGAACATCATGTGGGATTACCTGAAACTGACCGACGGCAAGTCACAGACTCCGCACGCCATCCGTGCTGCCCTGGGTATGCACGCCGAGTTGGCTAAGAGTGGCGACATGCGCAACGTTGACTGGTCACAGTATTAACAGACATTCTCCAACGGGACATAACCTGTTGATAAGCGAATAAACGACAAGGGATAAAGAAGTGGATGCTACGAAATCCATCTTCTTTATCCCTTGTTTCTATATAAAAAGCCATCCCTGGAAATCACTTCCCGGGATGGCTCGTCTTCTTATAAAAAAGAGTATAAAGAGAGATTAGTATTTATTCCTGTCCTCCACCCAATGCGCAATAAAGACTGATTACACTCTGTATTTCGCTGAAGCGGTTGGCGGTCTGCGTAAGTTGGGCACTCAGCAGGTTCTGTTTGGCCGTAAGCACATCCAGGTAAGTCGTAGTGCCATGCTCCATAAGCAAGGAAGTACTCTTCACGGCTTTCTGCAACGAAGCTACCTGCTTGTCCAGCAACAGGCTCTTGTCGCGGCTGGTCTGCCAAGCCGTCAGTGCGTCGTTCACTTCGCTGCCTGCATTCAGCAGAGTCTGCTGGAAAGAAAGGGCGGCTTCTTCCTGTTGCGCCTTGCTGATCTTAAGCTGTCCCAACAGCTGTCCGCGTGCAAAGAGCGGCTGGGTGAGCGAACCTACGGCCGAAGCCAAGAACTTGGCAGGATTAATAATCATGGATCCGGCCGAGTTGGTCCAGCCTGCACTGCCACTCAACGTAATGGAGGGATAGAAAGCCGAGCGTGCCGCATTGGTGGCATAGAAGGCCGACTCCAACGACCGTTCGGCCATACGTACGTCGGGCCGATTGGCAAGCATCTGCATGGGGATACCTACAGATAACTCATCGGGCATCTGCACGCCAGCCAGTGTACCACGTTCGTAGGAACGGGGTGTCTCGGCCAGCAACAATGCAAAGCTGTTTTCTGCCTGGTTGATTTGCTCTTTCAGGTCGAGCACAGATGCCTGTACCTCGTAACAGGCGGCTTCCATCTGCGATACGGCAGCCTCGTTGGCCTGTCCTGCATTCATCAGGGCACGGGTAGAGCGAACGGTTTCTTCCCACGACCGGGCCATATCCTGCGCACAGGCAAGCTGGTCGTCGAGCATCAGCAACGTATAATAGGTATTGGCTATACCGGCAATAAGCTGTGTACGTACAGCCTGCTTATAATCCTTACTTTGGGCATAAAGAGCCTGTGCCTGCCGTTTGCTGTTACGCATCTTACCGAAAATATCCAGTTCCCAACTGGCAGTAACGGGCAGCGAATAGGTCTGTGTAGCTTTTCCGCCATCGAAGCTGCTTACCGTCCCCTGAGGAGCCAATGCAAACGAGGGCAGGAATGCAAGCTTGGAGGAAAGCAAGGTAGCCTCGGCCTCCTCGATACGAAGCTGTGCGGACAGATAATCGGTATTGTTCTGCAAACCTTGTTCGATATAGGCCTGCAGCTGCGGATCGGTAAAAAGCTCGTGCCAGTCCATGCTGCCGAGACTGGTAGTGTCTTCAGTGCTGAACTCTTCCCCATAAAGGTTGTCGGGCACGCTTTCGGCCGGCTTATATTTGGTATATATGCCGCAGCTGCTCAGCAGAGCAGCGGCGGTTGACAATAAAATAAGTTTCTTCATATTAGTTGATGGATTAATTTTTTAAGAATGATTATTTCTCCTCATTAAACCCACTACGTTCTGCCAGGCTTCTTTCGCGCTCCAATTGCACCTGAGCATCGGCTTCCAGTTCCTGGTGCGGACGAATCTTCTCCTGCATATATTCGAAGATAATGTAGAATACCGGCACAACGAACAACAATGCAAGGGTTCCGATCAGCATACCACCCACGACGGTAGTACCCAATGACGAGTTACCGTTGGCACCCGCACCACTGGAGAACATCAGCGGAAGCATACCGAATATCATGGTAAGCACCGTCATCAGGATAGGACGGAAACGTACCTGTGCAGCTGCATAGGCCGACTCAATAATACCCATGCCCTTGCGCCGACGCTCGATGGCAAACTCCGTAATCAGGATGGCTGTCTTGGCTAACAGACCGATCAGCATAATCATACCTGTCTGCATATAGATGTTGTTCTCCAGTCCGAAGAGCTTGGCAAACAAGAACGATCCGAACATACCGAACGGCACAGAGAGGATAACGGCAAACGGTACCAGGAAGCTCTCGTAAAGACAGGCCAGAATCAGGTAAATCAGGAAGACACAAATACTGTAGATAAACACTGTCTGGAACTGGCTGGTATTGGCCTCCTCACGCGAAATGCCACCGTACTCGTAACTGTAGCCCGAAGGCAACATCTGTTCGGCCACTTCGGCAATCGCTTTCTGTACCTCACCGGTAGAATACCCTTCGGCCACATTCACGTTGACAGAGATAGAGCTGAACAGGTTGAAACGGTTCTTGATTTCGGCACCTTCGGTCTTGCTCAACGTAACGAACTGGCTGAGAGGAGCCATCTCCGTACCGTTGCGCACAAACATATTGCTCAGATCCATCTGGTCCAAACGATATCTTGGATCGGCCTGAAGCATCACGCGGTACATCTTGCCAAACTTATTGTAGTTGGACACATACGAACCACCGCAATAGCTACCCAATACGCTCAGTACTTCGTTGGGTGAAATGCCGGCACGCATACACTTGGCAGCGTCTACATCTACCGAAATCTGCGGGAAGTTCTCGGCATAGGTCGTATAAGCCATTGCCACCTCCGGACGTTGGTTCAGCGCACCGAGATATTGCAGCACAGCGTGATAGAAAGTGGTCATGTCGCCACCCGTCTTGTCCTGCATGTTCAATTCTACCGAGTTACCCATACCGTAGCCCGGAATCATAGGCGTCTGGAAGCAGAATATCTGTGCATCCTTTATCTGGGCAAACTGAGCATTGAGGCGACCCATCACGGCTTCTGCCGAATGTTCACTGCCACTACGTTCGCTCCAGTCTTTCAGACGAATGATAATCATACCATACGACGTACCCTGTCCAGAAAGGAAACCGTAACCGGCTACACGCTGGAAGTGGGCTACTTCGGGAGTATTGGTCAGAATGGCATCTACTTTATCCAGCACCTGAGTGGTCTCCTTCAGTGTGCTACCCGGAGCAGTGCTGACATTGGCCATGATGGTACCCTGGTCTTCCTGCGGTACAAGTCCTGTTTTGGTGGTGTTCATAAAGAATACCAGCAGCACAACAGCAGCAACCAGAGCTGCCCAACACATCCAACGATGATGGATGGCAAACATCACACCTTTCTTATATTTGCCCAACAAAGCGGTATAAGAAGCATTGTAAGCGGCACGAACACGACCATTAATACTCTTGGCACTCTTGGTACCCGATGCCGGACGCATCAGCAAGGCGCACAATGCCGGACACAGTGTCAGGGCACATATCATGGAGAGACCTACGGAAGTAGCCATAGTAATACCGAACTGTGTGTAGAAAACACCGGACGTACCACCCATAAAAGTCACAGGGATAAACACGGCCATGAACACACAAGTACAAGAAATGATAGCCATCGTCACATCGCCCATCGCATCTTTGGTAGCAAGGTAAGGCGACTTGTAGCCAGAGTCGAACTTCTCCTGTACCGCCTCAACCACCACGATAGCATCATCCACCACCGTACCGATGGCCAACACCAACGCAAACATGGTCAGAATGTTCAGACTGAATCCTGCGGCAATCAGGCAGGCAAACGTACCTACCAGAGAAACGATGATAGATATAGAAGGAATAAGCGTACTCTTGAAATCCTGCAGAAAGAAGTATACCACCAGGATAACCAGAATAATGGCAATAACTAACGTCTCTACAATACTGTAAATCGAAGCATACAGGAAGTCATTAGAACTCATCAGATTGACAAACTCCAATCCTTCGGGCAGATCTTTCGACAACTCATCGAGCAAAGCCGAGATTTCGGCATTCACGGCAGTAGCGTTCGATCCTGCTGTCTGGAAGGCCATGAAGGCAATGGCTGTCTTACCGTCCATCTCGCCTTGGTAACTATAGCTCAATGCACCCAGCTCTACTTCGGCCACATCCTTCAGACGAAGAACAGAACCGTCTTCCTGTGCACGTACGACGATGTTCTCAAAGTCAGATACTTCTTTCAGACGGCCACGATACTTCATGGTGAGCTGGTATACATTATCCGAATTCTCGCCCAATGAGCCCGTAGGTGCCTCCAGGTTCTGCATAGCCAATACTGCACTGATGTCCGAAGGTACCAGCCCATACTGCGCCATTCGGTCAGGTTTCATCCAGATACGGATACTGTAAGGGGCGTTCATCGCCATCACGTCGCCCACACCGGCAATACGCTTGATCTGGGGTACAACATTGATGTCAAGGTAGTTTCCGATAAATGCCTGGTCGTAACGCCCGTTGGTGCAGACCAGTGAATTGATTTGCAGAAAGCTGGTCTGACGTTTCTGCGTGGTCACACCGATTTGTGTTACCTCGGCAGGCAACAATCCTTGTGCCTGCGTCACACGGTTCTGCACGTTCACTGCCGCCATATCGGGGTCGGTACCTTGCTTGAAGTAGACCTGTATGGTAGCTGAACCGTTATTGGTAGCCGTCGAGGTCATGTAAATCATGTTTTCCACACCGTTGATACTCTCCTCCAACGGCATGATAACGCCGTTCATCACGGCATCTGCATCGGCACCCGTATAAGTGGCTGATACGTATACTGTAGGTGGTGCAATATCAGGATATTGTTCCACAGGCAACGTGAACAGCGAAATCAGGCCGATAGCAAAAATAAGGACGGAGATGGAGATGGCCATCACCGGCCGTTTAATGAATATGTTTCCTTTCATAATGTTCGTTGTTTATGGGAGTCAAGAAGTTCGGGAACTGTTCCTTTCAACTCCTTCAGCTCCTGCAGGTTTTGCCGAAAGCAAAACTTAGGTTATTTTATCTGCATTCCCTCTCTCAACAATCCGGCTCCTTTCGCCACGATTTCCTCGCCCGGCTTCAGGCCGTCCATTACTACAAATTCGCGACCGTTGTTTATCGGTGCTACCGAAACCAGTGTAGAAGCGGCCTTTCCGTCCACTACCTTATACACCAGATATTTGTCCTGCATCTGTACGGCTGCTCCCTGCGGGATGACAATACAATCCTTGTAGACACTGGGAATAGACACACTGCCGGAGGCTCCACTGTGCAGCAGACGTGATTCGTTTGGGAAAACGGCACGTGCAATGACCGTACCCGTCTGGCGGTCGATGACACCACTGATGGATTCGATTTTTCCTTTCTCGGCATATACGGAGTTATCGTTCAGGGTCAGTGTTACTTCGGGCATGTTCTTCAGTGCCTCGTCCATCGAACCGTACTGACGGGTGAGGGAGAGCAGCTGATTTTCGGTCATGGAGAAATAGACGTACATCGTGCTATTGTCGCTCACCGTAGTAAGAGGTTGTGCCATGGCCGAGCTGACCAATGCACCTACACGATAAGGCAAAGCACCCACAACGCCGTTGCTGGGACTCTTTACTTCGGTATATGAGAGGTTATTACGGGCATTCACTTCCTGTGCCTCGGCCTGTGCCAGTTGTGCCTTGGCAGTGAGATAATTGTTCTGAGCCGTCTTCAGACTGAACTCTGATACGACTTTCTGCGCATACAGTTCCTTCTGGCTACCATAGTTCAGCTCGGCTGTAGCCAAAGAGGCACGGGCTGTCGCTACATTGGCCTCGGCCGTCTTCAGGGCTGCTTTATAAGGAACCTGATCGATAATGAAAAGTAACTGACCTTGACGCACGGCTTCACCTTCGGTCACGCAGAGCCGTACAATCGTACCCGATACTTGCGGATAGATGTCAATGTCCTGCCGTCCGCGGATAGTGGCGGAATAGGAGGTGGAAAGTTCTTTATCGGCGGTAGCCACCGTCATAGTCTCGTAAGAAGAAGATTGCATAGCGGCATTTGGTGCCTGCTTGCACGATACCAATCCCAAAAACGTACAACCGACAATTGTCATCAGTCGTATCTGTTTACTTTGTACCTTTTTCATATTCAATTTGTTTGTTTAGAAATTGGCGCAAAGATAGACGAATAGAACAATCCGGATGTTATCTATATGCCTGAATGGATGTTCCATATTTTCCACGAATAGGCATATTTTCTTAAAAAATATTACATAAAGAACAAAAGAACAACTTTTATGAGAAATAGAACAGTCCATATTTCCCAATATTCTACACCTTTGCAGCGGAAGAAAAGAACACATCTGCCAGCGCAGTGTCCGGCTGAATCCAGAACATCAGCCTGACTACTAAAACAAAAAACGGAACTTAAATAATCCATATAGAATATGTATACGAAAGAAGAAACGATTATTGCAGTAGACATTGACGACTTCAAAAAATACAAAGAAGAAATGCAAGGAGAATATGTAGACTACGTAGATGACAACGTCATTGTGGCACGGAACATAGACAACCTGCCCTACTCCAACCGGATGATAAGACTGAACCTGTTCATCATCGTAACCTGCATCGAGGGAAAAATGCAGCTAACCGTCAACGGAAAGGATTATCAGCTGCAGGAAGGAGAAACATTTATATGCCTCCCCACCATGATTGTAAGTAATATGCTGCTCAGCCCCCAGCACAAGGTCGGCATGATAGGCTTCTCTACCAAATTTCTGCAGCAGACCATAAAGCGGGGAAGAGCGACCGAAAAGGCGCTGTATTACATCTATAAAAACCCCGTCTTTGCCAAAGCATCGGAAGAAAAGACCAAAAACAGCCGTACTTTCAGCCAGTACTCCCAATTGATTATGGACAAAATAGGCGACACCTCGCATCCCTACCGGCAGGAAATTCTGGGACACCTCTTTTCGGCTCTGCTCCACGAAATGCAGGCAGGCATCCAGAAACATTCCGACACAATCGAAGAAACGGGAATTAAAGCCGACCGCAGTAAACGGATTTTCAGGCAGTTCATGAAGGAAGTGTCGGAAGACGGCGGAATACACCGCTCCGTGAGCCACTATGCCGACCGGTTGTGCTACTCGCCCAAATACATCTCCAGCGCTATCAAAGAGGTCAGCGGACGCACACCTACGGAGTGGATCAACGAATACGCCATCGAACAGATAAAATATCAGCTGAGACAATCGGACATGTCTGTCAAGGAGATTGCCGAGATGTTCAACTTCCCCAACCAGTCATTCTTCGGCAAGTACGTGAAAGCGCATGTAGGCATGTCGCCCGCCCGCTACCGTGCTTATTCGAACGGTAAGGAACAAAGCGACTCGCAGACCGCATCCTGAAAGGCCCGTGCCTGACGTGCCGAAAGCGCGTTCTGCGTCATGATGGCGAAGGCCACCCAGTGTCCGCCTTTCGTCTTCAGATAGCCAGCCAGCGCATTGATGCCGGTATACGAGCCTGTCTTGGCATGTACCTGCCGGAAGGCCGGTGTGCCGTATCCCATGCGGTACTTCAACGTACCGTCCATGCCACTTACAGGCAGGGCCTTGTAGAGCGGGGCAAAGATGTCGGTGCGCGAATAGGCGTAGCGCAACATGGCCACCAACAGCTCGGGCGACAGATAGTCGTAGTGCGAAAGGCCGCAACCGTCGGCCAGTCTGTATCGGGAAGGATTCAGCCCGATTTTCCGAATCAGTGCCCGCATGGCGTCCAGCCCGTCGTCGGCAGAAACGCGTTTCTTGCCCGTGGCCAGCACGCCTGCACGGCACAACATGGCTTCGGCGTTCAGGTTATCGCTCTCTTTCAGCATTACGTTGAGCACAGTCTGCATGGGTGTTTCGTGCCGTGCCAGTCTTACGGCCAGTGAATCGTGCGGCAGTTCGCCGAAACTGTAGGCCGACGCAATGGCTTCGCGGGTGCTGTCAGCAACGGACATGCAGCGGATGCCCGCTTCCTGCAGGCGCTCCACAAAGACGTGCATGAACATGCGGCCCGAATCGAACAGGTTGAGCGACCGAGTTACTGCGGACTGCACATTGCCACGCAGGCTGACGCTGTTGCCGTTCTCCAACCAGTTGCGATCGACCTGCAAGGGACCTGCGGCAGAGGTACGGCTGCGTGTCCGGTTGTCCAAAGTATAATAGGTGGAAGTCGGACTGCATTCGACTCGTGCCGCCAAGCCGCGTTCGGCAGGACGCAGCGTGACTTGCAGCACACCTTTGTTGAGCATCAGCGGCGAAAGGTAGGGCTGAAAGGTGGAAGGAGTGTCGTCCCACAACCAGCCCGTTCCCCAATAGAGCGAATCTTTCATCGATACATCGCCCACAATGCGTCCGTCCAGCACACGGATGCCTCGCTTTGTCAGTCCGCCAATCAGCTCCTTCAGGTCGGTTTCGTCCAGTTCGGGGTCGAAACCGCCTACGACGTACAGGTCGCCCTTCAGCGTATCGCCCACGATGCGCCCACGGGTCCACAGTTCGGTGCGGAAAGGTTCGTCGATGCCCTGCTGCGACAGGGCCGTGATGGCCGTCATCACTTTCATGGTCGAAGCCGGGCGCGACAGCTTGTCGGCCTGATATTCGTAGAGCATACGTCCGGCAGTAAGGTCGTAAATGCAAAGACCGGCATGGGCACCGGCGGGCAACTCATACTTCAACAAGGTATCGATGCGCGAGGCAAGCGTCGCCACACTGTCGGCCTGCTGTGCAGAGGCACGGTGCGCAAACAGCCAAGAAAACAAAAGCAGGCAACACGCCTGCAGGATAATCCGCTTCATAGTCATCTGTGATATTCAGTGAAGCAAATGAAGCAAAAAGCCGACGAATACGCAAGCGGAAGCAGAGCTTTTTTGCGGCACAGGCCGGAGTTTCGAGGAAAAAAGGCTGGAGTTTCGGAAGAAAACGCCTGGAGTTTTCGTAGAAAACCCGCCGGGTTTTATGGGAAAATGCCTGGGGTTTCGGGAGCAAACGGCCGGGGTTTTATACAGGGGAAAAAGGGGTTGTGAGAAACACTTGCACGGCTCGCGTAGAACACAAGTACGGCTCGCGAGCCGTGCAAGTGTGGTTCACGAGCCGTACAAGTGTCTCTCAAACTCACAGTGCCTCGCGGAAAATCTCGCCTACTGTGGGATGCGGGAAAACAATCTTTTTCCACTCTGCCACAGTCAGTTTCAGTTCTATCGCCATACCTGCCAGGGTGATGATTTCGCTGGCCGGGTTGCCCAGCACGTGTGCGCCCAGAATGGTGTCATCGTCGGCAATCAACAGCTTGCATACTCCGTTGACACCTTCGTTTTCGGCCACAAAACGACCACTGTAAGCCATCGGCAACTTGACCACACGACACGCGATGCCTTTCCGTTGCAGCGACTCTTCCGTCTCGCCCACGCCGGCTATCTCGGGATTCGTATATACCACACCGGGGATGGCACGGTAGCTCATCGCATCTTCCCTGCCGGCAATGTGGTTGACTGCTACCTCGGCTTCGCGCACGGCAGTATGTGCCAGCAGCGAGAAACCTGTCAGGTCGCCACAGACGTATACGCCCGCCAGGGATGTCTGCATGTGTTCGTCCACCACGATGCTGCCCCGTTCGGTCTTCTGCAGTTCCAGATTTTCCAGTCCGAAACCTTTCGTCACCGGACGACGGCCCACACTCATCAGCAACCGCTCAGCCACAACCGAACCCGCGCCCTCAGCGTTCTCGTAATTCACCTGCACCTGTCCGCTGCCGTCTTCGGCCATTGCCAGCGAAACGACCTTCGTACTAAGCATGAACTTCACGCCACGCTTGGCGTACTCGGCACGCAGGAGGGCCGAAAGTTCCTTATCCATGCCTCCCAGAATCTCGTCCATCATTTCGACAACCGTCACCTGCACGCCCAGACTGTTGAAGAACGAAGCGAACTCCATGCCGATAACTCCACCGCCGATAATGGTCAGCGACTGGGGCAACTCCTTGTTGTCGAGCGCATCGCGATGCGTCCAATAGGGCACGGTGTCGACTCCCGCAATGGGCGGAATGAAGGTCTCCGAACCGGTGCAAAGCAGCAGGTTGTCGCATTCGTACACCTCTTCGCCACAACGCACGTGGTTCTTGTCCACCACTTCGGCCGCGCCGGTCACTATCTTCACACCGTGGGCGGTCAGTTTTCCCTTCACACCCAGCACCAGCTTGCGCACCACTTTCTGCTTGCGGGCAATGATTTTAGGCAAGTCGAACCCGACGTTCTCTGCCGAAACGGCATACTTCGCCGCATGGCGTGCGCCGTCGTACGTCTTGGCCGAATACAGCAATGTCTTGGTTGGGATACAGCCTTCGTTCAGACAGACGCCTCCAAGGCTGTTTTTCTCGAAAAGTACCACACTCATTCCTGCCTTTCCGGCAGCTTCGGCAGCCGTATATCCCGCAGGACCTCCGCCGATAATGGCAATTTGATATTTATCCATGGCATTTTAACGTTTTAAGATATTTGCTCGCAAGATACAACAAGTATTTCAAATACGGGCAGCATAGCCACAGATTTATTTGTTGCGCGCCTGTTTCAGGGCCTCTTTCACCTCGTCGGGAGTGACCGAAGGCGATTCTCCATCAAACAGTTTCCGGCAAACCAGTTTCCCTACCTGCATGGCATCGCGGCGGGTGTCAAACGCCTTTCCTCCGCCAATGGCCGGTATGCGGGTCTGGCGAATCAGCGTATCTTCGCCACACAGAATCGCATAACCATACCCTCCATTTACTTCCAACGTCAGGCAACGCAACTCGTTCTCCCCGGTCGGGCGCGAACCACCCATACAGCAAGAAAGGTATGCTGCCATTACAGACAACATACCCGTCTTCACAATAAACGTCAGCTTCACACGATACATTTCTTTTTCCTTCTTTGCATTATACATCTTCCTGCTCGTCGGGCAACAGTTCGTACACGTCGTCAAAGTAGCTGCCTCCCGACTGTCCGGTCAGTACAAAGCCCCGTTTTCCGTTCGAGAACGATACCGCTCCGTCGCGTGAAGAGGCTCCCGAATAGTTATTGTGCACGTCGGTCAGCGGCGTAAAGTCGTCATCCGAGTCGCCGTACCACAAATCCTGGTCTGGGTCGTACTTCCAATAGTCGGCTGTCACACCGCTCCGGTAGCCGGTCGCAATGTAAGCATAACCGTCGATGACGAAAGACACTGTGCTATAACGGGCAATGGCGTAATCGTCGTCATAGTCTTCGTCGCTGTTCGTATTGGCAATGTCGCGCAATTGCGTCCAGGTAGTTCCGTCAAACTTCCAGAAGTCGCTCAGATTGGTACTGTTGTCCGTACCGCAACACACGTAAGCCACATCGTCGATGACGAAAGCCGTACCATAGGCACGCTTTTCGGGTCCTCCACCGTTACCGGCATCTTTCGTCCACTGCGAGCCGGCTGCCGCATTGGGATCGAAACGATAGAAGTCCTTGTAACTGCCCTGTGTGTCTTCGTTGTAGCCCGTACCTACATAAGCATATCCACCTATCACAAATGCCAAGGCACCGTCGCGCGGACCTCCTTTATAATCGTCTTTCTGCGTCCACGAGTCCGAAACCGGATCATACTCCCACGTATCGGCCACATAGTTCGAGTAGCTTCCGTCTTTCACCGAGCCTGTAGTCACATATCCCTTCCCGTTCAGTGCAAAACCCGTAGCATACTTGCGGCCTACGGTCGGCATGTTGGCCAGCTGTTCCCAGTTGTTGTTATTCATGTCGTACACCCAGAGGTCATTCATATATTCTTTATTTGCTCCACGAAAACCTCCACACAAGTATCCCTTCTCGTCGATGGTGAAGCTGCAGGCATAGGTACGCGGTTCGGCCTCGAAGCCTGATCGCTTCATCCATTGTCCCTGCGTGTACTCGTCATCGTCCGTACAGCTGCTTCCGGCCAGCAGGACCAGCGGCAGCATCATTCCCAATAATAATCGATTCATATACATATAAAACTGTTTGTTTAATGATTTAATTCATGTTCCGTAAGCTGTTTGCCCAGCAATCGAGGGAAAGGAACTCGCGAATTATCCTTTTTTCCCCGTCTGTATTGCGTGGCGAAAATAGACCATGCTCCGGATGTATGCAAAAAGAACCGACCAACAGGGGTCAATATCCGATAAACGCCCTTCAGGCAGCTGTCCGAAGCGTTTAACGGCAAAAATGGCCCAACCGCCGATTTTGATAGGAGCATGCCCTACTTTTCCTTTGCAGAAAAAAATGAAAACGGAACACTATGAGAAAACTATTGTATAGCCTGCTTGCGGCCATCATCGTCTGCTACGCCTGCCAAGACAATAACTCCAGTTTAGGGAGCAGTCTGGTAGAAAGCTCATTCTACAACATATTCACCAACAGTTGCACGGTAGACCTGAGCACCATTCTGCTGGACTCCATCGAAACGCGCGAAGACACCATCTGCCAATTCGGCTACTATCAGGACATCCTGTGGGGCGAAGTGTCAGCCACTTACTGTGCCGAATACTCGAAAAACTCCTTCAGCACCTCCAGCGGGCACGATTACCAGTTCGACTCACTGGTGTTGCGCATGATTCCCAGCGGACACTATTGGGGCGATACGCTGACGCCCCAGTACATATCAGTCTACCGGCTGAAATCACCCATCGTGCTCGACAATGACGAAGACTTGTACAATACCACCATCATGGCTACGGAAGATGCCCCACTGACTCGCTTCAGCTATCTGCCGCAACCCGGCCGTCAACGCGAAGTAACGGTACGCCTGCCCGACGCAATGGGCCAACAATTGTTCAACGACATCCTCACCGAGAACGATTATCTCAACTCACAGGAAAACTTTAAGAAGACGTTTCCCGGTCTTGCTCTTGTAGCCGATCTTGACGGCAGCTGCATCACCGGCTTTCTGGTGAACGACTCTTCGATGAGCATCAACCTGCACTACCGCGATATCTCCAACCAAACTACCGAAAGCAAACTGACCTTCAGCGTCAATAGCGAATATGCATATACCGGCGTTCGCCACAACACCACAAACACTTCACTCGACAGCATCAGCGGAGGTATCGGAAATCTGGTTCATGCCAGCAGTATGGGCTACCGTGCCTATCTGCAAGGACTGACAGGTTACTACAATCAAATCGAGTTTCCCGACCTGAACGAACTGCAAAGCGCAGGAGAAATAGTTTCGATAGAAAGTGCTACCCTCTACCTGTATCCTTTGGCACACTCGTACAATGAAGTCAGTCAGCTCCCCGAAGAACTGCGACTTTACATCACCGACGAAAACAATGTTCTGGAAGATTATGTCTATGGCAGCGACGTCGTAACGGTACAGACTGGCAACCTGACCATAGACGAAATGTACGGCCGCGAAACCTATTACTCTTTTGACATGACCCAGTTCATTCGAAACAATTTCGGAACATGGGGCAACAAACGGCAAAAGTTGCTGATGAGCCTGGAAGAAGGAGAAATGGCCACTACTTTCAATCAGGTGGTATTCACCAATGCTCCCGATAAAGACAGGCAATGCAGACTTGATATCAGAATAAAAATCTATAACGAGCAATGAAACTTATGAAACACAATCATAAAAAAATCATCATACTGTCAGGCATATGCCTGTTCTTCTGCCTGTTCTGTCCGGCACAGAACACCACTAACCTGCCTACATCCATGTACGGCATCGGCGAACTGAACAACGGTGAAGGCGGACGTTATGCCGGTATGGGAAATATTGGTATCGCATTGAACCGCAACGGATTCCAGAACACCCTGAATCCCGCCGCCATCACCCACATGGACACCCTTTGCTTCACTTTTGATCTGGGCGCATCGGCTGCCTATGCACGCTATTCTTTCCTTAGCGACAACAGCTCAAGTCTGACCGGCAATCCTAACCGTTTCAGTCTGGGATTCCACGTCCTGCCCCGATGGTATGCCATGATCGGAGCATCGCCTTATAGCAGCATAGGTTATCTGATACAAACAGAAGAAGAAATAGAAGGTGATCCGGGCGCTTATACCTACTCATCATTCGAAGGTACCGGAGGATTGTACCGCTGTTACATCACCAACGCCTTTGCTCTGACACCCCAGCTGTCTGTAGGTATCAACTTGGGTATGGTACTGGGCACAGCCACACAAAGCGAAACCCAGGAAAGTGCCGTTGTACAATACGAATCCACCAAGAAAGCTTTCTACACAGACTTGGGAATCTATTACGAACTGGCCGACCATCGACAACGTACATGGTCGTTCGGACTGGTATTCGCCCCTTCCATGAAAATAAGTCACGACAACACACTGACTTACTCCAACTCGTCTACCAGCGAAAGCCTTGATAAAAGTTACCATAGTCCTACGCAATACTTGCCCATGCACATCGGCACAGGTATCTCGCTCCACAATGGACACTGGACAACTGCCATCGACTATAACTATGTAGACTGGAGCCGAAACGTATCGTCGTACACTTCGATGAAATACGAAAACCAGCATAAAGTCAACATTGGAGGTATCTACGCCACCAATCCACGCCTACCGCGATGCACCGAAATTATGGGTGGTCTGGGGTTCAGCAACTCATATATCAACCTGAAAAACGGTAAGATGTACTATCTCGAAACCAACATAGGCGTAAGTTTTCCGATACGTTATTCCTACCTGTCGTTGGGTGCCACCTGGCGTAAACAAATCAATTCGCGCAGCAACTTGATGCAAGAAAACCGCTTCAGCCTGAACCTGAATCTGACCTTCGGCGAAAAGATATCGAAATTCAAACTGAAATAAACAGATAAAAAGGAACAAATCTGCTTTATTGGAAAGAGAATAGGAAAAGAATATGTATAATGACAAAACATATTCACATCCGATAACGAATACTTCCTGCCATCATACAGAAGGTTGCCTACTATCAACCCGAAGGTCGCCTACCTTCGGGAGGAATGTCGCCTACTATCCGGACAAATATTGAAAGCCTATAAGGAGTAACTCCTAATCTACTGAATCGGTCACAGTACAGCCAATCGCGAAATGAAATGCTTCAACCGTTCACGATAAGCATCGCCAATCGGAACATCTTTCTCTTCGACTATGACCGAACTTCGCCCGATAGCATCAATGCAGCCCTTACGGACAATGAACGAGCGGTGTATGCGTATAAACTCATCCGCAGGCAGTTTTTCCTCCAGATACTTCATACTGCACAGACTGATAACCGGCTTCGAACTTCTCCGGCAGAAGATTTTGACATAATCGCCCAAACCCTCAATATAGTTAATCTCACTCAGTTCCAACCTGATAATCCGGTTATCCGACCTGACATAAATCATACGGGGCGCATCTTCGACTGCCATTTTCTGAACCACTCCTTCGGCCACCGGACTGTTCTGCAAAGCAAACCAACGTACAGCCTTATTGACTGCCTGAAAGAAAATGGAAAAATCTACCTCGCCTTCCAGATAGTCCAAAGCATCCAACCGAAAACATTCGGCTGCATACCGGCTGCTTTCTGCCACAAAAATCACACGGGTAGGCAAAGAAAGCATTCTACAAAAATCCATACCGCCAATTCCACCTTCATATTCCTGGCAGATACCGACAAAATAGACTTCTACTTTCGTTTCATAATACTCTTTCAATGCTTCCAGCGGATTAGTGTATTTACCGCGTAACGACAAAAAGGGTACTTTACCGATGTATTCCTCCAGTCTGTTAATCGTTTCTTGGTCGGCATGCAAAATCGCACAATTCAATTCCATATTCTTCAGTTTTTTTATTCTGCATGATATGGACGCAGTGATCTCTAAAAGACTGCAAACTAAGAAATATATTTAAGCTTTATTCAGAAAAATAAAACAATTTGCTTCCGTTGAGAACATCTCTTCTATCTATTTTCCAATCTATCGGCATCGGTTTTATGACAGAATATGTTAAACAGAAAGAAAAAGATTGGATTATCTGAAAAGAAAAGCTATTTTTATACCTGTAAACTTGTTTAAACTCAATATCATGAAAACACCGAGATTCTTTCCATTAATTGCAGGTATACTTTGTATCCTTCTTGCAAGTTGTTCGGATGACGACGCAAGACCCGAAAACTACGTGTTCTCCCACATCGAGTTCTTCGAGGAAAGTAGCAGACAAATCGAAGAAAAATTAATTCCTACAGTCTTTGAAAACCCAACAGAAGCCACAATCACCTACGATGCAACAACCGACCCAAAAACAAAAGTCGTTTGGGAAAGCAACGATCCACAAGCTTTCAACATCGAAAGTTGCGACAGTCTTCCTATTTATTATTTGGGAGATAGCATTTATTACAGCGAAGGTTACAGCGAATATCCCGGTTCCCTGCACATGAAAGAAAGCACAATTGTCCCCCCTTATACCCAAATGACCTACGAAATCACCGTATATTACGAAGAAATATACAACACCTATCTGCTGACATTGAAAGATGAATTCAGTGAAAAAACAAAACAGTTTAAAGGCAAGTTCACCTATACGAAAGCTTTATACGCAAAATCAAATACCGTTGTAGAGCCTTTTCTTCCCTCATCGGCTTCCGAGTAACTACAAGCCGCATTCCCGCTGCCGCTTCTCCAGCACCCGTATGAACTCTTCCTCATCCGTCGGCTGGAGGGCGTCGTGCTTGCCATCCTGATAAGTGATCAGCACGTAACGCACCAGTGCACAGCCCGCTACCTGCATGGATGAACGGCGTTCTACTGATACCACCTCGGACAACGGGCGCTCGCGAAGACGCGAAAAACGCCCTTCATAAATCAGCAGACGGCCGTCGGTGGTCAGCGTATACGTAGTGTGAATAATCTTTTCGATGAAATGAAGCAACAGAATGCCCCACAGAACAGCTATCAAAATGTACTTCACCCACAGGCAATAGACCAGCATGAAGGTAAACAAAAGTAACGCCAAGTAACGGCCCGTAGCAATGCGGGCATGGAACACTCTATCCATAGTTTCTTTGTTTTTTGCGGTAAAGGTATGTATTTTCAGCAGGAAAGCGCACAAGCAATGCACTTATTTTGTAGTTTTGCGACAAACTAATACTGTATTTAAGCGAATTGCACATTTACCATGAAAAAAACTTATAAGAAAATAGCTCGCAGAACCTGCTTTTACCTGTTATTTGCGACAACTTGCTGGTTCGTTGCCTGCCTGCATGAAGACGGACGCCATATAGATTTCGAAAAACACTATGAGCTGATGTCCACACGTAGTTTGAGAGAAACTGGAATACCTGACTGTTTTTTTGCTTATTCGGATACGGCTCGTTTCGGCCACCTTATTCCCATCCTACAACAAGTTGATTCCTGTCATCCGTTTGTTGACACTTTCCGCCAAACCTATGGTTTACCTCTTTGGAACTGTTCATGGTTAGAGAAAGGCGAGTTGGGCAATATTTGTTTCGTACCTATACTCCCTAACGATGGTAGACGACAAATTACTACCGTATGGGTGTTCACCGAAACCGAGAAGAAAATATTGTACACCGTAGTGCAACCAGCTGATAACCCTAATAATAGTGATTGGAGGTTCCTGTCTGACTTCATGACTTACCGTGTGTTTGGAACAGACAATGAAACAAACATTGTACTGAAAATCGCGCAAAGTCCGCAAACACGTATAGCCCAGCCTATCGTCATCACAACCTGCAACGATATATACACCGGTACTGCCGGCCACCTGGAATACCGGTATACCGATTGTTTTGACCACATATTTTGGATAGAGGAGCCTGAAAAATGGAATCAGCACCCCGATCCTGGCGAAGGCTCACTATCTGGCAGCAAGATAAATGGAGGCAGTGGAGGAGGAAGTAGCTCCGTCATTGGCGGCCAAGGCGACAATGAGCAGCCCCAAAACGACGAACCACGTAATCCTGCCAATGAGCCTTGTGGAAGGGCAGAAAGGATGTCACTTGACAATGAATTAATCCACCATGTTGAAACCCTTTTCGAAGAAGTCAACAATTACCATAACGGTGACCTAGAGAATGGATGGATTAAGACTAGTACTGGAGAGTATATCTCTCCGGCAATAAGGGAAACAAACAAAGTGAAGTACAATGAATCTCTACTGAAAGGAATGAAAATCACCGAACAATACCACAGTCATCCTGCTGGCAGTTGTATTCCTTCTTGGGCCGACTTGAAAAATTTAGCATACAGGTACAGCCACAGTCAGATAGACGTAGAGCATTTCTCATACGGGATAGTAACAACCATGGGATGTCTGTCGTTAGTAATAATGGACGAAAAGAAATTTGCAGAGTTTGTAAAAGGAATTTTAGACAATTCATCCCAATCAATATACAATAGTAAAATCATACCGAACCAACCCAAGAGTGTTGATACCGCCATCGCCCGATTTATAGACTTCCTAAATGATTCTAAATCTGGCATAAGTGTCCTTTTTAACTACTCAACATATAATCCAGACTCTGATAATATGGAATTAAAAGATTGGTATCCAATGGATAGTGATGGTCATGAAAAACTAAAAGACGTCTTTTGCTTAGCTTACTAAAAATACTTATTAAAATGAAACGCATTATTCTATTTACAGCCTTGACAGTTATTTTTCTTAGTGCTTTTTCTCAATCTTATAATGATGATTTCGTAGGAACCTGGGTGTACGAAAAAAATGACACAGTGTTTAAAATTAAACTGCAAAAAGGACATACTACCTACCCAGGCACAGGAAAATCCAGAGAAACCCTTGTCGGCGGGTATTCCCTATCTATTAAAGGAATAATACAGGATGATTATATCAGACCTATTTTGGATTTGCCTACCATACAATACTCCAAACTACCAGATTATAATATCTTTATTTGGGGTGAATATAGTAATCCCAAAGAGCCCAATTACACTGCATTTAGATTTTACGACATGAAGAAGAAACACATTTTTGGGACTGGAATCAGCGCCAATAGCATGACATTGTTATCTCCCACCAAACTACATTGGAAACTGGACGAAAAACAAGGACTTTGGTGGGAATTTGAAGGCGAAATAATAGGAGATGAAGAAGAGATAAAACGAATTGAAGAAGAAAGTAAGCCACGCGGATTCTCGGTGCCCGAAGATGTGATTATGACAAAAGAAAGATAGCTGAAACAAAATTGTTTAAACGATTTTCAGCAGGAAAGCGCACAAGCAATGCACTTATTTTGTAGTTTTGCAATTGCTAATAATATACATTATGGTAAGAAAGTTCGATTTCCTCGTCATCGGCTCAGGTATAGCCGGTATGAGTTTTGCCCTGAAAGTGGCGGAAAAGGGGACGGTAGCCCTCATCTGTAAGGCCGGAATGGAAGAGGCCAACACCTATTTTGCACAAGGAGGCATCGCCTCGGTAACCAACCTAGCCGTGGATAACTTCGAAAAGCACATCGAAGACACCATGATTGCCGGCGACTGGATCAGCGACCGCGCGGCGGTAGAAAAAGTAGTACGTAATGCACCCGCCCAAATCAAGGAACTCATCAACTGGGGCGTCAACTTCGACAAGAAAGAAGACGGAAACTTCGACCTGCACAAAGAGGGCGGACACTCGGAGTTCCGCATTCTGCACCACAAGGACAATACGGGAGCCGAAATACAGACTTCACTCATCGAAGCCGTGAAGCAGCATCCCAACATCACCATATTCACCAACTTCTATGCAGTAGAAATCATCACGCAACATCACTTGGGCATCATCGTGACACGCTACACACCGGGCATCAAGTGCTACGGTGCCTACGTACTGAACGAAGCTACGGGCGAAGTAGATACCTTCCTCTCTAAAGTGACTGTGATGGCTACAGGAGGTTGCGAAGCCGTCTATCGTCATACCACCAATCCGCTGGTTGCCACGGGCGACGGCATTGCTATGGTCTATCGTGCCAAGGGAGCGGTGAAGGACATGGAATTCATCCAGTTCCACCCCACGGCACTCTATCATCCGGGCGACCGTCCTTCTTTCCTCATCACCGAAGCCATGCGCGGTTACGGCGGCGTACTCCGCACCATGGACGGCAAGGAGTTCATGCAGAAGTACGACCCGCGCCTCTCACTGGCTCCGCGCGACATCGTGGCACGCGCCATCGACAACGAGATGAAACAACGCGGTGAGGACCACGTCTATTTGGACGTTACGCACAAAGATCCCGAAGAGACCAAACGCCACTTCCCCAACATCTATAAGAAGTGCCTCAGCATTGGCATCGACATAACCAAGGACTACATCCCCGTAGCACCTGCCGCCCACTACCTTTGCGGCGGTATCAAAGTCGACCTGGACGGACAGAGCAGCATCCGCCGTCTGTACGCCATCGGCGAATGTTCGTGTACAGGCCTGCACGGCGGTAACCGTCTGGCATCGAACTCGCTCATCGAAGCCGTGGTCTATGCCGACGCTGCTGCCAAACATGCGTTGAGTGTGCTCGAACGTTACGACTTCAACGACGACATCCCCGAATGGAACGACGAAGGTACCATCAGTAACGAAGAACGCGTACTCATCACACAGAGCATGAAAGAAGTAAATCAGATCATGGAGTCGTACGTGGGTATCGTACGCAGCAACGTCCGTCTGACCCGTGCCTGGAATCGTCTGGACATCCTCTACGAGGAGACCGAACGCCTCTTCAAGAGCTGCAAGGCCACTCGCGAGCTGTGCGAACTGCGCAACATGATTAATGTAGGTTACCTCATCACCAAGCAGGCCATGGAGCGCAAGGAAAGCCGCGGATTGCACTACACCATCGACTATCCGCACCATGCCGACGAGGCTGAAGGAAAGAAATAATATCCCTCTCCTCCCCCTAAAAACAGCAACCCCATTGGCTGCGGCCGTTCGGCTCCGCCAATGGGGTTGATTGTTTATGGTAATCCGTATCTTACCAGTTTTCTTTCTTCACTTCGAAGTAAGCTTGCGGATGGAGGCAAGCAGGGCACAGCTCGGGAGCTTCCTTACCTGTATAGATGAATCCGCAGTTGCGGCACTGCCATACCACTTCACCTTCCTTGGCAAATACGGTAGCATTCTCGATGTTCTTCACGAAAGCCAGATAACGCTCTTCGTGTCCCTTCTCGGCTACAGCGATGTTGCGGTACATCAGGGCGATTTCGGGGAAACCTTCTTCATCGGCGATGTCGGCAAACTTGGGATAGTCGAGTGACCACTCTTCGTTCTCGCCGGCAGCGGCAGCCTGCAAGTTCTGGAGGGTTGTACCGATCACACCTGCGGGATAGCTGGCTGTAATCTCTACCATGCCGCCTTCGAGCCACTTGAACATACGCTTGGCGTGTTCTTTCTCCTGCTCGGCAGTCTCTAAGAAAATGGCAGCAATCTGTTCGTAACCTTCCTTCTTGGCCACGCTGGCAAAGTAAGTGTAACGCATACGTGCCTGCGATTCGCCGGCGAATGAAGTCATCAGATTCTTTTCTGTGCGGGTTCCTTTGATACTCTTAGTCATAATCGTTTCTTTTTAATAGGTTAATATTCTGTATTGATTGTTTCTTGTGCTGCAAATGTATGAAAACATATTGTGATATCCGGCACTAAATTCCATCGGATTTTTCTATCGACCGATAAAGAAAATCTATCGGCTTCGTGCTGCAATAAAAAAAGCGACAGGCACAGACGTCAATCTGCATGTTAACAATAATTGTCCGGCAAGATACCTGAAATAGAAACAAATCTGTGTATCTTTGGGTTCAAACAATAACCATAAAAATGAAAAAAATTCTCCGAACCTCTGCTTTCCTGCTGCTGGCAGGCATGGCCGTCACCTCTTGCGTCATGCAACGTTCCGTTTCAGAATCCCAATCGGCCAACAATCCCGACTACCGTGTCAGCTACCTTTTCGAGCACGACGGATGCCGGGTATACCGCTTCTACGACTCGTGGTCGGGCAGTTACGTCTACTTCACCACTCAGGGCGACGTGACCGCCATCCCCAACGATTCCACCCGCCGGCAAACCGTAACCTACCGCCAACGGAACGACAGCACGTTCGTGAAAAAGGCTTTCCCGCAAAAGGCGCTTGAATAAAGTCACAAATAACCATTAAAAAGAAACCACAAATGTTCACTATCAGAAAAGCAACCGTCGCCGACTGCGAACTCATTCAGAAACTGGCGCAGCAGGTATTCCCTGCCACCTATCGCAGCATCCTTACACCCGAACAGATAGATTACATGATGGACTGGATGTATTCGCCCGAAAACATCCGCAAGCAGATGGAAGAAGAAGGCCACGTCTACCTCATCGCCTACGAAGAGTGCGAAGCAGCAGGCTACGTTTCCGTACAGCCCGAAGGCGAAGACCTGTTTCACCTGCAAAAGATATACGTACTACCCTACTTTCAGAAGGCACATTGCGGCAAGTTCCTCTTCCGCGAAGCCATCCGATACATCAAGGAAGTGCATCCCGCTCCCTGCCGCATGGAACTGAACGTAAACCGCCACAACCCCGCTTTAGGCTTCTACCAGCACATGGGCATGACAAAAGTGCGCGAAGGCGACTTCCCCATCGGAAACGGATATTATATGAACGATTACATCATGGGCATCGACATTTGAGCCGAAACGTCCCCGATGCGTGACCTTTCACAGCAACATGCTTATTATGAGCTGTTTTGCTGTGAAACGTGAACGGCAAAAGAAAAGATAATTCACCCTTCGTGAGCAACACTTGCATTCCATTTGTGGGACACTTGTACGGCTCGCGAGCAACACTTGCACGGCTCGCGAGCCGTGCAAGTGTTCTACAACCGCATCACAAGCGGCCTTCACGGCACTGTGCCAGCATGGTCATCCGTCAGCCGTTGTCCTGACGCGAATACTCCGAGAGCTCGCAGCCGAAGCGGTCCACCATCAGGTTGTCCATCTCGTCGGCGCGCAGGGCCAGGTTCACCAAGTTGCGGCGGATTTCGTCTTCCGAGCTGTCGGTCAGGTCGGACAGATGGAGGCGGTAGGCCAGGTATATCTGCCGGCCTTCGATGCCCATCTTGTAGGGCGAGAAGTCTTCGGACAGCATGTAGTCGAGCACCGGCTCCACCTCCTTTTTGGGCAGCAGGTTGATAGGCGAGACGGCAAACAGGTAGGTGTTGTCGTAGACGAAGATACGTATCTCCGAACTGCCCTTGTGGAAGGTCCACGAGTCGTAGCCGTCGCGTGCCAGCACGGGGTTGACGCCCATCTCGCCGATGGCCTGCTCGCAGAAGATGGCCAAGGGCGAAGGTTCGCGCTCGGCAAAGATGCCTTCGGGCAGTTTCTCACCGCACGAGGGACAATAGTCCTCTTCGCCGGCTATCAGCTCGTCGCAACTGTCACACTGCACCTGGAAGCAGGAACGGTCTATGCCGCCTGCCGAATCGAGCAGCTTGCGGAGTGCTTCCACCCGGATGCCGAAGCCCATGTTGTCGGCGTTGCTGAGCTTGCTCACCGTGACGCCCACCACCTCGTTGCGTTCGTTGAAGATGGGGCCGCCCGAGTTGCCGGGATTCACGGCCGCATCGGTCTGTATGTAGTACTTACCGTCCACCAGCTGCCTGGGCGACGAGACCGATCCTTCCGTCACCGTGAAAGGCATGCCGTAGGGATAGCCCGCCACGCTCACCTTGCCGCCTATCTCCAGCGAGTCGTCGGAAGCGAGGCTCAAGTCGGGCAGGTGCGAGAAGTCGCCTTCGGCAGCCAGCAGGGCAATGTCCAGCGAAGGGTTCACCAGCACCACCCGGGCCAGGTAGGGACGGCGGTCGTTGTCGTGCAGGGCTACGGAGTGGAAGCCACTGACCACATGATAGTTCGTCACAAACAGGTCGTACGCCTTCAGGTAGAAGCAGCTTCCCGACCCGCCTGCGTGCGTCACCTTGTACACTAGTTTATAGATATTCTGATCCATCGTTTCTATGTCTTTTCGTTTTAAGTTCCGTTTTTGATATTTCTTTATGAGTTAAGAAGTTATAGTGGCTAAAGCCTTCTTTACCATTCTACAGTCCCATCGCCTTCTTCTGTATCTCGGCCACGAGCCGGGCATACTCGGCCATGTCGCCGCGCATCATGGCTGCTGCCATCTGCTGCTGCAACTGCTGCATGTCGTCGCTTGCCATGGCCTGATACACCTGTTGCTGCATCTGCATGGCCATTGCCATCTGCTGTTGCATGGCTTCGGCAGTGTCTTCGCCGCTCGCCAGCCCTTCCAAGCCGGAAAAGTCGGGCAGGAAATCATCATCCAGATCGCCGTCCATGATGCGGTCCATTGCCTCATAGAGGATTTCCGACGCCTTCTCCACCGTCTGTCCGCCTGCCGCTTTGAGGGCCTTGGACAGGATACGGTTGATGTCATCCTGCATGTCGTTGTAAAAGTAAGCCTCGTAGAAGGCGTAGAGCAGGCGCACGGCACTGCGCTCGTAGTTGTCGTTCTGCATGGCCTCGGCCGCCTCCTGATAGACACTCCGGAAATGCTCTTGAATGTTCTTCAGCGAGGAGCGCCGCTTGGTGGAGACCAGCGTATCAGTGTAGTAAAGGTCTTCCGCCAGTTTCTCGCGAGGAGTGGCAAGCAACTTCTCCAGAAAGGCTTTCCCCCTGGCCAGTACTTCTACAATGGGCCGCTCGGCATCCATGTCGTCCACGGCCTTCTCCAGTTCGTTGAGTAGCTGTCCCTGCGGACGGGCAAAGTAGGAAATCTGGTAGAAAGCCGTGTCGAGTACATTCCACGAATAGCCGTAGTGGCGGTCGCCGTCGTACTCCTTCAGGGCTTCGAGTGTGGTTTTTCCCAGTGTCTGGATGGCTTCATAGATGCGCTCCACCTCTTCGGGCGGATAGGGCATGACCTGCGGCTCGTAGCAACGAGTGGCGCCGAACCTGGTGCAGAACTCATCGTCGTACTTGTCGCCGACGTGGCAGATGTTCTGCAGCACGTAGAACATCTTGTGGGGATGACTTTGCGACAAAGGGCAGGAATACTCCATCTTCAGCTGCTCGCCCTCTTTTACGAAACGGGGCAGGAGCAGCTTGTTCAGGTTGAGGTCGGCCACTTGGCGCAGCATGGCCACGCGCCCCTTCTCGGGCAGGCGCAGGAAGTCGGCCACCACGCTGACCATATTGTCCGCTATGCGGATATGCACCAGGATGGAACCGTGGGGAATGTGAAACTCGGTGCCTTCCGCATTACCGTACTTGGAGCGGAAACCGGCATTCAGATAATCGAGCAGGCTGTGGAAGGCCTCCAAATAGGCTCCCTGACCATAAAGGTCTACGCTCTTCTCGTAAGCCTCCATACGGACGGAACTCTGTGTGGAATCCGTCAGAGGCGGAATAAAGACAGGTGTCTGTTTCATACAATAATAGATTTACGGAATGAAGAAAGGCCGGAGAACAAAAGAATCCTACCTACTCCATTCATAATATAATGATTAATGGGTAATTTAAGTTTTGTTTTTAATATTGGTTTGCAGCGCCAATAAGTTCCATACAAGCTTCCCTTTTTTCGGCCTCTTCCCGTCACTGCTTCTGATTCTCCACGGGTTTTCCTCCAATTCTCCACGGCTTTTTACTGCAAACCCCACGAGTTTTTACTGAAAACTCCCCGGGTCTTTATTGAAAACTCCCCGGGTTTTTACTGAGAACCTGCCAGGTTTTTACTAACTCAGGTTTCAAAAGCAAGATTTTACCCGGCAAACAGTTAACTGACTCCCAATTCGTCCGCCACCCTCCCCGACAGGGTGATGTCGTTGTAGACCGTCTCCAGCATCCGCCCTCCGCCCAGCAAAGCGGGACGCAAACGCAGGAAACCTTGGGGCATGGAGGCGGCGTAGTAGAGGCAGCCGCGGCTGAAGGAGAACATCAGGTCGCGTCCGAAGGCGTCGCGCAGGGCAGTCATCCGCCGCATCATGGCAGGCGTCAGCAACATGCGGGCAGACACTTCGTTATCAGCATACACCACGAAGCGGCGCTCAAACTCAGGGTCTTCCAGACGGACAAGGCGGGCATGGAAGCGCTTTTGCAGGGCTTGCACGTGATGAGCCAGATAGCCCGCCTTGTCCTCCAAGTGGTCAGGCAGCACCAGGATATCGCCCTCGTAGCGGCGCGATGTCCGGCACCAGCCGAACATGCCGCGGAAGTTGTGCGCGCTGCTCTCCATGCGCGAGGCAAAAAGCGGACGCAGCACATGGCGGTAGACCATGACAACGTACCCCATTACGGGATGATACTGCCAGCGGTTCATCCATCCGTAGGAGACGCCCACGTCGGCCATGCGCAGCATGCTTCCGCTGCCTGTCTCCACCTCGCCGTAACAGTCCATCGCCAGCCTCGGATCGCCGTAGGAAACTGTGAACAAACGGCTGCCTGTCAGCAGACTGTTGTCCACCTCGCATTCGGAAAGGGGCAGGAAGCGCACACCAGGCAACATAGCCTGCATCGCCCTGCGCATGGCGGCCTCCTCGCGCTCATGGAAGGCGGACAGACTGCGTGTCAGCGCAAAACTGAGAACTACCAGTCCAATAAAGATAGGTACCACCGTCCGCGTCAGCGCACTATAATCATGCCAACCCATCCGAGCCAGCAACGTGCCGCCGAACAGCACAAACATAAACCAGGCGAACACCAGCGAATAGACCACCACACTCAGCACCCTCACCACGCGGCGCCACCTCTCCACACGGACAAGCTCGCCGTGCAGCTCCGTTTCCAATGCCTTAAAATCAATCGTTTCCATCGTTATTTCTTGAATAAGTCTGCCACATTCACATTGCGCTGTTCCTGATCGGGTATCTCTATCAGTTCCTCTGCACAATGGTGCCGACTGCGCGCCACGATGCACGAAGGGAACATCTCGATGGTGTTGTTATAGTCCGTCACCGCCGCGTTGAAGGTACGGCGGATGGCCTGCAACTGCAACTCCATCTCTTCCAGATTGGCCTGCAGGCGATGAAACTGTGCGTCGGCTTTCAGTCCGGGATAGTCCTCCACCGACACGTTCAGCCTGGACAGCAGGGAAGACAGTTCGCTACCCGCCCTGATCTGTTCGCCCTCCGAGGCCGAAGGCGACAGGCGCGAACGCAGCTCGGCGATGCGCACCAACACCTCGCTCTCGTGCCCCATATACGTCTTTACAGCTGCCACCAGATTGGGAATCAGGTCGTTCCGCTGCTTCAATACTACGCAGATGCTGCTGCGGCACTGCTTCACCCTGTTCCGTTTGGCTATCAGGTTGTTGGCCGTCCAGATATACCAAAGAACCAGCAACACCGCCACACCTGCCATTGCATAAACTATCACCATAGGCTTTCCTTTCTAAAAAACATTAGCAATCACATTCACTTTTCACATAAGCAAAAGTAACGGCTAATCTGAAAATACGGAAACGAAAGAGGGGGACAAATGAACTCCCTTAAAACAAAGGATAAGCAACTGACAGAAAGACTATTAAAGTTAAAAAAGGAAAGGGTAAGGAGGGGGACATTTGACTTGAGAGTGTGTCAAATCAGGGAACTTTCCGCTTCAGGCACGGAGTAAGCGGAAGTTCGCAGACCATTCTTCCCCCACATATTTCCACTTCATCCCGTGCCTAAAAACAACCGGATGCCGTCAGAACTCCCTCAGCAGTTCTTCCAGCGTCACGCCGCCGTCGGCACCCATCTTCTCCATGCGGATGCGCTTGAGGCGTTTCTTCACGGAGTCCTTCTCCAGGTGCATGACCTGCGACATCTCCAACTGGGAGAGCTGCATCTTCACCATGCAGCAATAGCGCAGATCGTCCTGGTTCAGGGCGGGATAGCGTTGACGGAGGCGACGGGTGAAACCGTCGAAAATGGTGTCAGCATTCTGCACAATATCTTCCCAATCCTCGTCGGAGAGGATGACATTGTCTCCATTGGCAATGCCCTGAAGTACCCGCTGGCTGAGGCGACGGAAGAAAGTGGCCTTGAGGCGCGCCTCCTTCTGCTCCATCTCGGCCACACGCTGCCGGTGCAGCGAAGAGGTTTCACGCTCCTGCTCCAGTTCCTCGGCCTGTGTGTGCAGGTAGCGCTGCTGGATTTTCACCCTACGCCGGCTGCGGCGGTAGAGCAGGCAGACAATGGTGACGAACCAGGCAAGCAGCAGGAAAGCGACGGTCATCAGCAGCAGGTCGGTCTTGCGGCTGGCGGCCTGGGCGCGCCAGTAGAGGTTCTCCATCGAGAGCTGCTCGTGGCGGTAGCTCTCCTGTAGGGCAATGGTCTCTTCCGTGTAGCGGGCGTCGCGCAGGCTGTCGGCCAGGGTGATGAAGTCCGAAAGCAGTGCATAGGCCTCGCGGTCATTGCCCGTACGGTGCTTGATCTCGGCCATGTAGCGGAAAGCATCGGCACGGACGCTGGGCGAGGAGCTTACGGCCGAGAGGCGGTAGTAATGAGCCGCGGAGTCGTAGCGCGCCATCTGCCCGAACAGGTAGCTCTTGGTCGTGTAGAGGCTTTGCAGGGCAATGGTGTCGGTGGCGGGACGGAGAGCCATGGAGCGGTCAATATACTCCAGCGCCAAGGCGGGCTGTCCGAGCTCGGCGTAGATGGTGCCCAGGTTGTTGTAGACGTGCAGCAGCTGGCGGGGCACCGAGTCGGCCAGAGCGGCATCGTAGGCGGCCTGCGCATAGTGGAGGGCGCTGTCCTGCCGGTTCAGGAAGTAGTAGCCCGTGGAGATGTCGCATAGGGCCATGTTCTTGTAAAACATGTTTCCCAGGCCGATAGCTGCCTTCAGCGCCTCCTTGGAGTACTTCACCTTGGCGGCATAATCGCCCTGCCCCATGCACACCACGCCCAGCCAAGTATTCACCCGATAGAGCTGCTCGTAGTCACCGCTGCCCTGCAGGAAAGACAAGGCCTGCATGAACGCCTGTATGGAAGCCTCGGAATGGTAGAGCCTGCGTTCCAGATGGCCCTTACAGTAGAGCGCCCGTTCGGCATAGGACGAGTCGCCCGAACGAGTGAAATACTCGATGGCAGGTATCAGCAAGGTGTCGGTCGAGGCAGTCAACTGACCATTACGATGGGCAGCCTCAGCCAAGAGGAGGGCACGGAGGGCATAATCGCGGCCCGAGAGGCGCGAAGGGTAATCAATATCGTACATCACGGCCACGGCACTGTCCGTCTGCCGCTCAGCCATCAGCCGTTCAGCCAGGGCTACCCGACGGTCAGGGCCGCAGGCAGCCAGCAGGAGACAGGCTCCCAACAACAGGGACAGACAGAGATGGTTATTTTTTCCAAACATAGTTTAATCAATTATTACAAACAAAATCTACAGAGAGACCAAAGATAGCAATATCCTGCCACGTATAAGCAAAGGACTTCCTCTTTTTTTGCCTCCAAATTGCCAGCAGGCCATCCGTCCCGCCGGCAGAGGTTTCCGTTCACGCCCAGAATCCATATAGAACCGGAAGTGCTCATCGTTCCGGCTTTCACCTGTTTTTGCTTTCAGTCTCTTTCTGCTCATAAAAGTAAAACGTATTCAAATAGCCCGTCAGGGCAAACAGTTGGCACAAAACGGCCTCGACATACTGCCCCGAACAGGCAGCCATCGGAGAACCATCATCAGCAGGCCGCTGGTTTCCAGCAGAGTCATCGGGTAGGAACGAAAACCGAACCTGTCGGAAACATACCCCATGCGCATCAGTCGCCACGACACCCACGTATAAACTCCGGCGAAAATCAGCAGAACGGTCCCTTCAGCCTTTTCGGACACCCATCCGTTCTCCAAGCATAGCACATAGAGCAGTGAAAAAATCTGCCTGAGCGATGAAGGCAGTGGGGCGCAACAACCGACCCTCATGGCCGTCGTACACGCGTTCGTACAAATCTTGTATATCCATATCTGTCCGTCTTTTATTGTCTTCCTTCAAATTCCATATTTCATTATCACCGTCCACGCATAGACCAGCCAGCAAAGATTGCCGGCTACCAGCAGGAAGAGTCGTTGCCTGAACTTGTGGTCATACTTTTCCTCCCTGAGCCGCCTCAACTCGACAAACAGGCCTTCGCCCAGGTTGACAGGCGTCCGACTGAGCAGGCAGACCGGCAGCAGGATGAGTGTGTCCACCAGATGCCGCATGGGGGTCAGCAGGTAAAAGGGGGCGAAAAGAAACAGCGGCAACATCTCCCACCAACGATAGCCTACACGGCGGTTCCGCTCGTTCTGCCTGTCCCTGCGCGCCTGTCCGGCACGGGCGGCATCATCCAGCCTCCGCATGAAGGCCTCTTCCTTCTCATCCATAATGCCGGCTATCGCTTCATCATCCACACCCCGGCGGTACAGTTCCAGCTTGACCTGCCGCACCTGCCCGTCCAACAGCTCACCCGTAAGGTCGTGTGCCATCAGCAGCAGTTCGTCGGTCGAATAGTCCTTCAAGTTCATCATTATCTTCTTTTAATCATTACAGTTCATAAAAAAAGGAATATCCGTTGCCTCCGGCCACCACTCACCTTCTTCCGCCAACCGTGCTTTCCGCACCTCGTCGTCAGTCAGGCTGTCGTTAAAATAGGCATCATACAGATTGTCCCAACCCTCTTTCCGGTATTTCGGTGTTATCACCCATTCGCCCGCGTCATTAATTACGCAGAAATCCTTCGGCGCACCGGGAATGAAAGCATCTGCCCACGAACACACTTCCTTTCTGCCGTCCGCTGCCTGCCGATGACCCGTATATTCGGACAAGTTCATGCGAAGCTCCGTAATGTCGTTCCTTCCCTTCTCCACCCGTTGTTCATTGTTCCGGTAAGCCTGCCTGAAATGACCGCAATAATAAGTTTTCAAACTATCTGCTCCGTACTCTCTGAACACATAACGCCCATAGACGAAACCGTCCATATTGATGCACTCGTCTTTCAACCCCAACCCGCCGAGAATGCTGTCTATCCGTATCGTCCCCCTGAAGAGACGGATTACCGACAGGCGGATGCGGCTTGCACCTTTCACTGTATACGTTCCCCTACCCGTCTTGTGGGCTTCCTCAAGACGGATATCAATTCTTCCGCATCCCTCACCCCAAATTCCTGTCAGAGTCAAGCCAGCAAAGAGTCCCGACAAGTCCTCCTGTCCGATCTCCGCTCCCCACCCCTTTATCCAACTATTCGTCGATGGGGTACAAGTGTGTTGTTCCATTTCCTTTTCAATATGCAAGTATGGAACAAACTTTGCCTTTATCATCCGATAAGTACGACTAAAAGGCAAATAAGAGACCTCGCTGGCAACACACAATGTATCATCCGACAGTTTCAGTTTGGAGCCCTCATTTTCCAACAGAACTTCCATGTTTGAAAAATTCACAGAACTGCATATCGGATAGAAACCGGAAAAGCAGGTAGGCGTTATATAAGTAATCCAGCTTTCATAGTCAAAGAATAAGAAACGATTTCCGTCTGCCACATTATCATACACAGCAAAGCAATCAAACCTTCTTACTCCATTCCTCTTATAACTCTGAACGAAGTCAATGCTACTGCAATCTGTCGTCTTTAACTCAAAAACAACATATCTTTTATCATGCTTGTAGAAGCATAGCCGATATATGATTTCAAAATCAGTCTCTTCCTTTTCTATATAAAGAGTATCCGGTTCTACCAGAGCATAATCTTCTGCAGAATTCTGTACCATATAGCTGTTCATTGCTGAAACATGGCAAAGCGGTAAAAGGAACAAACTATATAATAAAAACACTTTCATACTCGTTATATCTGATAGTGAACAGTGAAACGGCTTGTCATTATCCGCGTTGTTAGTGATATTTTCACCATAATGCTTCTGCGGAGAAATCACCTAAGAAGAAATATAACAACATCATTAATTGTAAAAAAATATATATACCTATCGAAAAACAGACTATCAGTATTATTATTTTCTTTCCGGCTTTGTACTTTTTCTTTCTTAATAAAAAGAGTAGCGATAGTGAAATCGTTATAAGTATAATATTTATCGCGTATGTAATCATATCTATTTTTTATTTTGAATGTTGTCATCACTAATAGTCCAGCAGGAAACGGCTTGCCATTATCTTGCATTATTAGCATTATTCTATTGGTTGTTTCATCCATTGCAAAAGCAAATCTTTAATTTCTTTTGCATCCATTTCCTTTGCCAAAGCAAGAGGGGTGTTTCCGTTACTGTCCTTTATATCAAGGTCTGCATGATATTCTAAAAGTAACTTTACCAATTCTATGTTATTATTGGCAATGGCTTCCATAATCGGATATACTTTATAGGTATCGTATGGACTTTGGTAACCATTTACGTTAATGCCATGCTCCAGCAAGATACGGGCTAACTTTATGTTAGACAATTTACAGGCGTATGTCAAGAGCGTTAGCCCATATTCGTCACTATAAACTCTATTATTAATGTCCTCATATCGAGTAAGGGCATATTCCAATACATCTTCTTTGTCAAAGTAAATTGCCGTATAGAATATATCAAACTCATAAAAATCGTTACCCATTGCCATAGGTTCATCTTTTCCTGCGAGCAACCGTTTTATGGTTGCCATATCATTATTACAGCAAGCAACTCCCAACGGATAAAGTTGATAGGTTACATCTCTTATAGTATCTTGCTGCAATGGATTTGCTTTCACGCTATCTAAAACAATAAAAAACGTTACAAGAAAAAGTAATATCCAATCTATTATCTTCATATTTACTATTTTAAGTCGAATATTAATACTACTTCGTTTATAACAAGTATCGGATATTTTGATAACCTATACCTTACTTATATGTTTCCCAATCACTTACATCCATGTAACGATTAATCCGGATTATCGAGTTGTCATAAAGATAATACCTGTCGCAATCGGTACTACACACCGGTGCGTCCTGCAGCCACGCAACACCAGGCAAGCTACGATGATGCAACACCCAATCGTCCAATAGCACCAAATACGCTTTGCTACACCTGCTTTGCCTGAGCCAATACCTGCTTCATCTCCTCCAGACTGAGGCCGCGGAGCAACACATGGTCGTCGGCCTCATCTACCACATAAGGACGGAGGGCCTGAAGAGCGATATGGTATTCCAGCATCCCGATGTTCTGCTTGTCATCGTAGCTGAAGAAAGTCAGCAGCCAGAGGTCGATTTTGTTACCTTCGACGGCATAGAGCTTTTCGGGCACTTCGGGCAAGACGGTGTCTACGGTATCGGTCAGGGTGAAGTTCACCATCAACGAACCATCCTCGCGCTCAAAGACATGCGGCTGGGCCACGTAGGCGTCAGACCACGGATTATTTTCGTCCGCCTCCTCATCGTCTTCGTCATCCTGCGGGTTCAACAGGTCGAAAAGCAGGCACTGATGCACCACTGCATCGCCCTTGTCGACCGAAGCGATTGACTCGCTTCCCCCCAATGCCAGTGCCGGCACAAAGAAGAAGACTTCGTTGCCGGCAAGTGAACCGCATTTCTCAAGAGCCTGGCCGAAAAGCGTTTTATCCAGCAACGGTCCCGCGGCTTCATCATCAGTCAGAAGTTGTATGAATTCCCCAAAACTGTATGCACACACATCAGTACAGCGATGGTGAATGTCGAGCAGAGCAATGTCGCTTACGCTATCAGTCAGCTTACGGTAGTAAAGGATGTTACCAAAACCGGTCAGCATGATGGGAATGCGTGTGGGATTCTCCCCGCCCAACCAGACATAAAAGTAGTCGGCATAGTCGTTGGGATCAATTACCTTGAGCAGGCCGTTGCCGTAGTTACCAAATCCGTATGCCTGCCAGAATTCCAACAACTCAGCAGGGAGCCGATTCCTAAATTGGTTCAAAACCTCTTCCGAAGGTTTCTGCAATTGGCCCATAGGAGGATATTTTTGCAAAAAGTCATCAAATAAATTCATATTCCATTTTTAAAGGTGTGTATTCCAAGTATTTCTTATCACCACGAATTACACGGATTCACACAGATTGTTTATTATGATTAAGCAAATAGAAATCTGTGACAATCCGTGTAATCTGTGGTGAATATCCCATGCTTACATCGTCTCCTCCCATTCCTTCTCCAGCTTGCCGTCGATGTCATAGAGTTTCCAGCGGCCGATGCGGTGCCCATTGCGGTACTCGCCTGCCTCGCGCACACGGTCGTTCTTGATGTAGCGCGACTCGAAAGGTCCCGTCTTGCGGCCGTTGACGAAGGTGGAGGTCTCCCAATAGTCGTAACGGTTGTCGCGCACCAACCGGCGTTCCTTGCCGTGCAGGCGGCCGTACTGGTAGGTGGCCTCGTAGATGAGTTCGCCGTTATGGGGATTGTATTCACGATACAGCCCGTCGGGGCGGTCGCCTTTCATGTAATACTCCTTGGTGCGGGCACCGGTCTCGCGGCTGAAGCGCACTTGCAGGCCTTCCTTGCGGCCGGCCCGGTAGGTAGCGATGTAGAGCGTATCGCCGCTTTCGGCAATCTCCGTCCACACGCCGTCCTTCTGTCCGTTTTTATAGTAACCCGTCACACGGGGTTGGCCGAAGGTGTACACCTCGGTATATTCACCGTCTTGCAGACCCTGTTCGTTATAATAGGAAGTCTCGTAATACTCGTGCGTACCCTGTATGAACGAATACTGCTTGCCCACCTGACGCCCGTCGCGGTAGTTGTGTTCGCGACGCAGGGTACCGTCATAATCATAATACAGTTCCTTGCCGTCCTGGCGGCCGTTCTTGTAATTCACTTCACGTTCCGACTGACCCGAAGTGTAGAAGGTGCGGTGCGTGCCATGCAGTTTGCCGTCCTTGTAAGGCTTCTCCTCCTTCACCCTCCCCTCGCTATCGTAAAACTTGAAGGTACCCTCCTTGCGTCCCTCGTGGTAGGCGCCCTCACACTTCAGCTTGTTGTATTCGTACTCGGCATACTTACCGTTATAGAAACCGTCCTTGAACTCTGCCTGGATGTAGGCTGAATGATAACCGTCGATAATGCGGCGGTCGCCGTCGAGCGGCTTGTCGGTCTTCAGGTCGCGGTAGAGGAAGCGACCGTCGCCCACGTTGATGACCGATACTTGCTCAATGGGATATTCTTTCTGCGCATATGCCTGCCCCACAAAGACAAAGGCAAGCAACCAAACGAACATTTGTATTCTCATAAGTCATTCGTAAGTTTTCCAGATTATACTAATCCTCATCGTCGCACATGTGATAAATCAACTCGGCATTATCCTCGTATTCATGTCCTTTCAGAATGACGGGGGCGGCCAACCCCACAATGTTCGAACTGGAATCGTAGGCCGTCAGGATGCAGTACATCTCTTTTCCCACCTCGTCCTCGTAGACATGAAGCTGCACAGGCTGGTTGTTGCCGCTTGGTAGGGCGGTCAGGTACCTGAAATCGTGATGCACGAAGGCCTCCACAATCTTGTCCGCATCGGTTTCGTTGCGGATGAATTTTTTAATGTTTACCTGTTTCACCTTGCCGTCACTCTCTACATTATAAGTATCGGACGAAGCCATCCAAGCACCGATTCCGAAAAAGAGGATGCCTATCACAGCAACTACCCTGATGAACCACAAAGGCAGCACGGGAATCACCTGCGGAAAAATAACAATGAACAGACAAACCACAGCCAACAGACCGTAGATTGCCGGCTTGACGAGGTTCTTCCGTTCTTCGAACTTTTCGGGATAAGCCTGAAAAAACTCGCTGATGTAACTAGGAAATTCTTTGTCTTTTTTTACTCCATAATACTTTTTTGTTTCCATAAGATTAAATTATTTAAGTGAATAATAAATATCCCGTATACATGAGTCCAAAAATAGAAAAGAACAGATAGATAGAAAAGCAAAGCAGGGGGACAAATAAGGGGGACACAGATAATATATAAAAAGTTAATAATTAATAGTTTAATAAAGAATTGAAACCATAATGAAGGGGGACATTTGCAAAAAGAAAAACAAGATAGAGCAGGACAGGCAATCTTTCACGTCCTGCCTTCGGATGTGTTTTCCTGAAAATAGATTGACCCCTATAGTATCAATTCATGTAATGAAAATGGAAAAAAAATCACTGAAAAAGAAAGTAACTACACACAGAACTATGAATTCTGCTCATTCACGGTTTATCCAAATAACGTTTCACAGTAACCTGCTTATTATGAGCGTTTTGCTGTGAAACGTGAACCATAAAAATACCTCGTCTGCATCCTTCGTGAGCAACACTTGCATTCCATTTGTGGGACACTTGCACGGCTCGCGAGCCGTACAAGTGTTCTACAACCGCATCACAAGCGGCCTTCACGGCACCCACTTCTGCCATCGCCAACGTTAACCTGACATTAACGCAACGTTAACCTAAATCTTCTCGACTTCATCCTAACTTTGCATCAGCAAAAGAAAGAAAAGACAGTCTAACCCATTAACAGATATGCGATGAAAAATCAATGTCCTTATTGCTCCGAACCAATAGGTATCGCCTCGCGACTGAAGTACTGTTTCATCAGTACCCACTTCAGCATCCGATGCCCGCACTGCGGAAAGACGATACGCCCACTGAAGAATCCCTTATCTTTTCAACGATGTTTCTACGCAGGCGCACTTACCGCTTTCGCCTCTTTTTGGGCATTCATCTATCTGATAAAAGACCACTTCTGGCAAGCTGTCCTGTTTGCTGCCTGCATGTCCCTACTACTGACCATTGCAATAGCAATCATCACAATAAGAAATATAGAATTCACAAAAGACAAATAAGCTGCAATAAAAACAACTCTGCAACGACTAATGAAACAAAACCATAAAAAAATGACCGCAATGAAAAAGACACTCGCACTTGTGATGCTTCTCTGCATCGCCCTCGGCGCCCAGGCGCAACTGTTATGGAAAGTATCGGACAACGGACTCGACCGTCCTTCGTACGTCATGGGCACACACCACTTGGCTCCGCTCAGCATCAAGGACAGCATCTCTGCCCTGCAACAGGCCATCGACCAGACTGAGCAGGTGTATGGCGAACTCGTAATGGACGAAGCCATGAAGCCCGAAAACATGATGAAGATGCAGCAAGCCATGATGCTGCCGGCCGACACCACACTGAAAAGCCTGTTCACACAGGCACAATACGACACCATTGCTGCTGTAGTAAAGAACTACATGGGCGTAGACCTTGCCCTGTTCAATAAGCTGAAACCTGCTGCCATCACTACCCAGCTGGCCGTGGCACTGGCCATGAAATCGCTGAAAGGATTCAACCCGCAGGAACAGCTCGACACCTGGTTTCAGACACAGGCACGGCAGGCCGGAAAGAAAGTAGGCGGACTGGAAAGCATTGCCCTGCAAGTAGACGTCCTCTACAACTCGCAAGCCCTGACACGACAGGCACTCCTGCTGCACTGCACCGCCACGCACATCGATCAGAGCATTGACCAAAGCCTGCGCATGACTCAGGCCTACATGAAGCAAGACCTGGACGAACTGCTCGCCATCACCGAAGAAAAGGTGAACAATGCCTGCGACAGTACCCCCGAAGAAATGGACGCACTGATATATCGCCGCAACGCCGACTGGGCCCGCCAACTGCCCGCCATCATGAAGCAGTCCCCCACCCTGGTTGTTGTAGGTGCCGGACACCTGCCCGGTCAGCGTGGCTTGCTGAAGCTGCTTCAGGAACAGGGTTATACGGTAGAGCCGATGAATTAAGTATAACCAAGTCCGAAAAATATCACTACCTTTGGAGTCTGAAACCTTATTTAGAGACTCGTCATGGCAAGAAGAAAATCGAAAAAGAAAAGCTCCAAAGGTGTGGTATGGTTTGTTCTGCTGGTGTGTGCCGCCTTCATCGGTTACGGTCCGCTGAACAATGCCCTGAAGTCAGGCAACATCCGCCTCGACCGGCTGCCGCAACTGCTGAATGAAAACCTGTCGCAGAACAGCACCACGCAACCATCGTCCACTGTAACCGACGCACAAGGCCTCGAACTGCCTGCACCGCTGAAGAACGTGTCCGAAACCATCCTGAAGCGCAAAGGCTACACCGTATCCTACAACAGCCGGCTGAACGTCCCCAACTGGGTGGCGTGGGAGCTGAACCGTGACAAACTGGTAGAACGCGAAAGCCGTTCCGACAAATTCCTGCCCGACCCCGACCTGCCCGCCAACAAAGCCGTCACCACCGACGACTACAAACACTCGGGCTGGGACCGCGGCCACATGTGCCCCGCCGGCGACAACCGCTGGCACTGGCGTGCCATGCAGGAAAGTTTCTACATGACCAACATCTGCCCACAGAACCACAACCTGAACCGCGGCGACTGGAAAGAACTGGAAGAAGCCTGCCGCCGCTGGGCCGAACAGGAAGGACCCATCTACATTGCCTGCGGCCCTATCTTCTACAACCGCCAGCCACGCACCATCGGAAGCAAGCATAAAATAGCCGTCCCCGACGCTTTCTTCAAAGTCATTCTCTGCACCGGCAGCCAGCAGCCACGCGCCATCGGCTTCATCTATAAGAATACCTCCGGCAATCGTCCGCTGGACAGCTACGTCAATTCAGTGGATCAGGTAGAGCGCATCACAGGCATCGACTTCTTCCCCGCCCTGCCCGACGATGTAGAAAAGAAAGTAGAGGCAGAATACAATCTGAAACAATGGCAATAGCTATTTCTCATCCGTTAACGCCATATTGCGAAAAGCGGTTGGAGAAACTTTCAGATGTTTGCGTACATACTTCGAAAAAAAGGAAATATTCGGGAAATCGAATTCCATCGCTATCTCTTTGACCGACTTGTCCGAATACTTCAGTTCGAAGGCAATACGGTCTATCACATGCTCGTCGATAATGGCTAAAGCACGTCTTCCGCTGACTTTTTTTACAATACGCGACAGATAAGAAGGAAGACAGCAAAGTCTTCCGGCATAATAAGTAACCGAACGGTGACAACCGTTATCGGCCGAAACCTCTTCCATAAAACGGCGGAACATATATACCGGAGTCGTCGTTTTATCTCTATCTGTTCCATTTTCTGAAGCCATACACCGGTTTATGTCGGACAGCATTCCAAAAATAAGGGCGGCAAACAAGTGTTGCACAATCTCTTCACGATAGATGCTGGCTCCGTTCTTCAATTCAATACTTATCAAATCGACATAACGCAGCAAGTATTCAAAATCGCTGTCGCTAAGATGTTTCAGCGGATTGGACTTGACAAACCGAATGACATGCCACACATTGGTACTGGCCCGAAGCATCCGCCGAAGAAAACGGTCGGAAACACAGACAACTTTCATCCGGCAATCCTCGCTTACCACAAGGTTTGTCAGCAAAGTACCAGGCAAAGTTATCACAAAATCATGCTCATGCAATGCGCAGAAACTGCCGTTCTGTTCCCACTCCACACAGCCCTCCATGCAAAATACCATCAGCGAAAAATCGAGTCTGACAGGTTCAGAAGTACACAGGCACTGCAGGCTTTCCGACACAAACAAGCAATCGTCAGCATAACATACCGCCTCGTTTGTGCCACGTTTCAGTTCATCGATACCAATACTTTCCACATACTATTCTTACTTTCATTAATTACTGTTGATACTTGCGCACAATGGCCATGAACTCCTCGCCCGTAATAGTTTCCTTATCCAGCAGATAGTGGGCTGCCTCGTGCATGATGTCCAGATGATCGGAGATAAGCTTACGGGCTTTCTGATGGGCTTCGGTAATCATTTTCAATACTTCACGGTCGATGTCTGCCACCGTTTCCGACGAACAGGTCAGTGAAGTATCACCACCCAGATAGGCATTGTTTACCGTTTCCAGTCCCATCATGTCGTATTTTCCGCTCATACCATATCGGGTGACCATAGCCCGTGCCAGGCGGGTAGCCTGCTCAATGTCGTTCGAAGCCCCCGTACTGACACTGCCCAGCACTACTTCTTCGGCAGCTCGTCCGCCAGTCAGGGTAGCAATGCGGTTGAAGAGATCTTCACGGCTCATCAGTACCTGCTCGTCTTTGTCCACCTGCATGGTATAGCCCAGCGCACCCGACGTGCGCGGCACAATGGTAATCTTGTGACAGGTGCCGAATGGCTCTGCAAAGCAGCCACTAAGGCATGTCCTATCTCGTGGTAAGACACCGTTTTCTTCTCATCAGCCGAAATCACCTTACCCTTCTTTTGTGCACCTGCAATCACTGTTTCTACGCTCTCTTCTAAATCGGCAGTAATTACTTTATTACGCCCCATACGTACAGCACGCAAAGCAGCTTCGTTGACGATGTTGGCCAGTTCGGCACCCGAAGAGCCAGCTGTAGCCCGTGCCACCACATCCATATCTATCTTTTCGCATTTCACCTTCTTCAAGTGTACGGCCAGAATGGCTTTCCGTCCTTCCAGGTCGGGCAGTTCCATCTGAATACGACGGTCGAAACGACCGGGACGAAGCAGGGCTTTGTCAAGGCTTTCGGGACGGTTAGTGGCTGCCAATATCACGACTCCCTTACGACCGTCAAATCCGTCCATTTCGGTAAGTAGCTGGTTAAGGGTCTGTTCACGCTCGTCGTTACCGCCCAACCCTGTATCGCGCCGCTTGCCAATGGCATCTATCTCGTCGATAAAGATAATACAGGGTGCCTTTTCATTGGCCTGACGGAAGAGGTCGCGTACCTTGGCTGCTCCCATACCCACAAACATTTGTACGAACTCCGAACCCGAAATAGCAAAAAACGGCACTTTAGCCTCACCTGCAACAGCACGTGCAATCAAGGTTTTTCCCGTTCCCGGAGGGCCCACCAGCAAAGCACCTTTCGGCAGAGAAGCACCGATGTCGGTATACTTCTTAGGATTGTGCAGGAAGTCTACAATTTCGGTCAGCGTCTCTTTTGCCTCGTCTTGTCCGGCTACATCAGCAAAGGTAGTCTTCACATCGGCGTCGGCATAAATCTTGGCACCGCTTTTACCGAACGACATAAAGTTTCCTCCACTGCCCATGCGCGACTGAATGGCTTTACTGGTCTGTCGCCAGATGAGGTAAAATATCAGCCCCGGCAATACCCACATCAGTATAAAGTTGAGCAACGGAGAGTTTTCGCGCGGGATAATCTGGTTGAAAGCTATCTTTCCATCCTTATTCGGACTCTTTGCCTGTAAAAGCCTGTCAACCAGTTGTGAATCGTTGATGGCACCCGTCTGGTAGGCTGAAGTTACATTACCTTCCCTGGCAGTAAAATAAATCTGTCCGCTCTTGATGACAACTTCCTCCACCAGTCCGCTATCTACCTTGGCAATGAACGTACCATAATCGGCCGGCTTAATCTGCCCGCCTGTTAAGGTAGGTACAATCAATCCGTTAAGAAAGAGTATTATCAAAATACCCATCAGTAATCCTACATAAGGATTCATACGTTTGGGCTGCTGGTTTTGCTGTTCTTGCTTCATATTTCTTTCCTTAAGTTTACGTTTTTGAATCGCAAATATCGCAAAAGCCACTAAGGAAAGAATTATCCAAAACAGACCAAGAATGGTCTAAAAAACTCCGTTTAGAGAAAATAACATTATAAGAAACCAACAGATTTTACTTCAAGAATAGAGCAAATTTTTTTTCCCAGTTAGGAAAAAAATATTGCCCAGTTAGAAAAAAATTTTTTCCTAACTGGGCAAAAATCGTTACTATTCTAAGCCGATACAGCTGTCCGGACGTCAGTAGGAAACACTTACTGCAAATCCTGCTTCTTTGACCAACGCACCAATGCAGTCGAGTTCTTCGTGAGTAGCTTTCGCCAGATCGTGGTCGGGCGTTTCGCGGTCGATGGTGTAGATCATTACCTGACGCGGAGCGATCTCTTTCACTTTCTCCAGCCAGGGAAGCACATATTTGTCCGACGTATTGTCCATGTCTTTGCCTTTGTAACTGCCTTTCAGAAACATCGTCTGAATGATGCAACGGCCTTTGAACGCTTTCATGCCTTCGATGATGTCGTTCACCGAATACCGTCCTGTAGGACGGTCGAGGTCGTGGATATAGGCTTCGTCCACGGTATCGAGCTTCAGGATGTTGTTATCTATTTTGTTCAGGGCTGCAAACACGGCAGGCTTGTGGATAAACGTGGAGTTGCTCAGCACGCTGACTTTGGCATTCGGGAAGTAACGGTCGCGCAAGGCCAGTGTATCGTCGATGATTTCGGCAAAGTGCGGATGGGCCGTCGGTTCGCCGTTGCCTGCAAAGGTCAGCACATCGGGAGCCGGACCATTGGCCTGCATATCCTGCAAACGGGCTTCCAACGCCTGACGTACTTCTTCACGGGTGGGACGGGAAAGCTTGGGACGGAAATCTTCGTTGAAACCGCATTCGCAATAAATGCAGTTGAACGTACACAACTTACCGTCGGCCGGCATCAGATTGATTCCCAAAGATACTCCCAAACGGCGGGAATGTATAGGACCAAAGATGGGAGAAGGATAAATAACTGTCATTGCTATCTGTATTTATTCACATTAATTTATCTGGCAAGAGAAGTGTATTGCATATATACTTACACGCAGCAAAGGCGCAAAAGTTTGCGTCTCTACTACATCTCTCAACGCAAGAACATACAAATATATCCCTTTTATCCAACTTGCACAAGTTTATGCGATTTTAGTTTAGCCTGATTAAACCGGCAGTTTAGTGCCGATAAACTGACAGTTTAAAACCGATAAACCGGCAGTTTATTACGGACAAACTGAAAGTATAAAGCCTGTAAACTGACAGTTTATTTTTGATAAAGCGAAGATAAACTGATATACCGTTGTTCATCAGATACTTAACAGTTATTGCAACCGTAAGGAATAACGGCATCAGAACTTCAGGCGAAGCTGCATCTGCAAGTCTGTCTTCCGGTTACTGCGTATCAGGTCGTTGCCCGAACTGATTTCGTCGCGGTCCTGATAAACAGTCTGTCCAAACTTGGCTATCAGCATCAGCCAGTTACGGAAGTCGTAGCGCAGGTAGGCTGACCAGCGGAAACCGCGACCGGAAAACGAAGGCGTATAGAAGGTATAAAGCAAGCCACGCTCGGACGCATAGACGCGTGAATCGTAATCGTCGGTATGGAAATAAGTCCCCTGCAAGGATGCCGACAAGGGAAAACGGGGACAGACATACGTACACAGCTGTGTAAACTGATAGCCCTGCCGGCGATCGAAACGGTATCCTCCCCCATCCTGCTGGCGGAAATGATTGTAATCGGCCGTAGTACGCAGCACGAAATTGCCGGGCATGTAAGTCAGGCGATAGCGCAACCGGTGGTGATAGATGGGAAGCGTCACTTCGCCGCTTGTCCCCGTTACGTCCCGTTCTTTCCGCTTGTAGCGATAGTTGAGGTACATGGAAAGATTCTTCTGCGGAGTATAGGTGGCCTGAAACATGAAGTCGATGCCCTGCGAAGGCTTGCTGATGCGGTACTTCCACCAGGGAAAGGAAAAGAAATCCAGCGAAGAAAACAGCTTCCAGCGGGCAAAGGGCGTAGCTTCGACAGCCAGATACCAGCCGTTTTCGTTTTGCGGAGTACTGCCCTCGCCAAACGAACGGGCAAACCATGCCCAATAATCGCTGGAATAAAAACGATGGATAAGCAGGGCATGATAATCCTGCGAGAAATCGTAACGCAAGCGGTTCAGCAAAGCATATCCTTTCGTACCGGTAGCCGCTTCGCCTGTCCACGAGAGTCGGCCCAGACGCAAGCGATAGTCTATGCCCAGATTGTAGAAACGGGTGCCGTGCAAGTTATAGCGTGCATACTTGCGCAAGGCAGGTTCGTAAGGGCGGTCGAAGAAATAATAGATGCCCGTGACTCCTACCTTGAACGCATTCTTTTCGTAGGTCACGTTTCCGCCTGCCAGCTGCAAGGCACAGGCATTCCGTTTGTCGGCTTCTTTCTGCGTACGGTGCAGACCAGTCTTGGCTATGGAAACGATTTCTCCCTCTTCAACCGTAGCATCGAGCGTACGGTGGGAATAGAAAGCCGAAACATCGAGCGACGGCAATATGCCTACTGTAGCAGCTGCACCGCGGAAATAATTGTATTCGTCGGTAGAACTGTGTTTCTTCACTCCCCCGCTTCTATATTCGGATGTAGACAGCGAAAAAGATTTTCCCAGCCGGAAGTCGGTACTCAGCACCAGCCCTTGCCCGAAACTCAGGCGATAATTGCCCAATGCCAAGGCTTTCAGACGGCCCAGGTTCTTCACCAGGAAATAGAAAGAATAGAAATCGTAGCCTTTGGCATTGTGCAGACCGAACATCGGTTCGCCCGCATCTTTCTCGGCCGACAATCCCAGTTGCAGATAATCGCTGTAATGGAAGCCGTAACGAAGCGAATGGTAAGAAGGAGTTCCCAAATAGTTCTTCTCGTAACCTTTGCGGGTATAGAAAGGAATGTCCAGGCGCGTCAGTACCTCGTGCCTGCCATACTTCAACATCTTCTTCAGCGAAGGGTAACGGTTTTCTTTATCCGTCTGCCGCACACAGACGAAAGGCAACAGCAATTCGATGGTCCGTTTATCCATCTCCTCTACCAGTTGCAGTTCGTAGACGGTCTGCATCTGCCCGTGAATGTAGACGTAAGCCAGCAGATTCTCTACCTGCAGGTCGGACAGAAACGGAAACTGTTCCAGTTGCTCGCGTGTGGCCGTATTCAGGTTGACGGGTTCCTGCAAGCAACGGGAAAGTTCCTCCAGTTCGGCTTCCCAGCTGTAGTCCTCGTCTACGGCCAACTGCTCCAGGTTTTCCTCCCAAAGCAGCAGATTTATTTCCTGCGATTTGTCAGGCTGCTGTGCGTACAGGGCAGATGCAGCCTGCAACATACAGGCAACCATCCCCCATCTGAGTGTTTTCATGCATTGTCGGTTAACAGATTACAGAATAAAAAGCGAAGTTACCTTAAATAAGTTAAGAAAGCAACGAAAAAACAAAATATTCTTATCGAATACGAAGAGAATGAATTAATTTTGCGGCATGAACGTGCGACTCTACATAGCAATCCTTGCCCTCTTCCTGCTGGCCGGAAACTGGTGCCATGCACAAAATCCCAAACAACCGGCAAACACAGGGAAAAAAGTCTACCTGACTCCTATGTGCATATACGAAGGAGATACGATACCGTACGTCCAGTTGCGCACCGTCTACATATTCAAGCCGCTGAAGTTCAAGAACAGACGCCAGGCCAACCAATACTACAAACTGGTACGCGACGTCAAGAAAGTGCTTCCCATCTCGAAAGAAATCAACCGGGCCATTATCGAAACCTACGAATACATGATGACCCTGCCCGACGAGAAAGCACGCCAAAAACACATGAAAGCCGTAGAGAAAAGTCTGAAAGAACAATATACCCCACGCATGAAGAAACTGACTTTTGCACAGGGTAAACTGTTGATTAAACTCGTCGACCGCCAAACCAGTTCGACCGGTTACGAACTTGTAAAAGCCTTTATGGGTCCCTTCAAGGCGGGTTTCTACCAAGCTTTTGCCGCACTGTTCGGCGCCAGCCTTAAGAAACAATACGACCCCACGGGCGACGACGCACTGACCGAACGGGTGATATTGCTGGTAGAAAGCGGACAATTATAGTCAATAAGTTAACAAGTTGACGAGAGACGAGTTGACAAGGATGAAATAACTTCCATCCTTGTGGTCTTGTTAACTTGTTTCTCGTCAACTCATGTTATTCCGGCTGCAACTCGCCTGCACTGGGCAATTGTTTCCAACCTTCGCCAAAAGCATCGTAAGCATCGGTTACAACTACAAAAGCACGTGGGTCGACTTCTTTTATCTTCTGCTTGATTCCGTTCACTTCCTTGTAGCTGACAACCAGAAACAGCATTTCCTTGTCCGACTTCGTATAGAGTCCGCTACTCTTTATGCAAGTGGCCGTACGGTCCAGATCCTTGATAATATAATCGTGAAGAGCTGTCATCTTCATGTCGCTGATGACGAACAGCAATTTATCGTTCTTCTCGCCATTGATGACGTAAGCCACTACACGCGAAGTAACAAATATCGCAATCAGCGAATAGAACGACAGATGCCACGACGGCTGATTGACATCATCCGGATTGCCGATGCCAAAGCCGATAACTACCAAACCAAAAGTAACCACCAAACCATCAACCAGCAAAATAGCACGCGAAAAACGGATATGGCAGTACTTCTGCAAAATCATGGCTACGATATCAGTCCCCCCCGTAGTAGCCTGACTGCGTACCACGATGCCGCATCCGATACCAATGACAGCCGCACCGATGACGGAAGTCAGCATCAGATGGTCGGTCATGTCCATACAACCTCCCAACAACTGGGTAGGATCGAGCGCATGAAGTGCCTCTTCCGACGGATAAGAAAGAATGGAAAGCACGTTCATGACCAGCGGTGTGAAAAGCGCTGCCACAATAGTGCGCGCACCCAGCTTGGCTCCGAGCAGAATAACCGAAAGAATCAGCAACGGAATATCGAACATATAGCCGAATGTACCTACCTGAATAGAAGGAAATATATTGTGAAGAACGATACTGGCTCCGTACACCCCACCGGGAACAAGATTATAAGGATTGATAAAATAAACAAAACCTGCTGCCAGAATAATGCAGCCAATAAAAATGCCAGCCCACGAAATAATTGCCTTTTTCATATTTATCTTCTTATTAAAGTTTCATATACTGTTTTTTCCTATACTGAATTTCAACGGTTTACATACATAAAAATATCCGGTTGAGCCGTGCAAGTGTTGCTCGTGAGCCGTGCAAGTGTTGCTCGTGAGCCGTGCAAGTGTCGCTCGCGAGCCATGCAAGTGTTGCTCGCGAGCCATGCAAGTGTCTCTCGTGGGCCATACAAATGCCTGTTACAATTCCCTCAAATATGGCTTTTCCACACATACGGTTTCTTACATTTTATATATATATTCACCAAATATACAAAAAAGATAAATACCTGCTTATAAAGGAATCAACAAAATTATCGGCACGTTTGTTGCGGTTTTCAACCGGAAATTAACACCCTACCCCGTTCATATCTCCGAAAAGAATACCGACAGCCTTGTACAGACAGACTAAGCAGCAGTCTACGCGTCGTTAACAACTTGTTGAGAACCGTGTTACTAATTTGAAAGAAGAATAAGAATCATACTCTATTTCAACGAAATACATCTGTTGATAACCATATAAACAAGATGTTCATTCAGCCCTGCATTTATGCCGTAACAAGACACAAAAATGCCTGCCGGAAAATGTATCAACACACTTTTCAGCATTAAGAACAGATAAGTTGAAAACCTGTTGAAAAAGGCTGCGACTGCCTCCCTACCCTCTTATGGCTTCAGCTGCTTGAACAAGTCCCAGATGACAATGCCTGCCGTAACCGATACATTCAGCGAGTGTTTGGTGCCGTATTGCGGAATCTCGATGCAGCCGTCCGAATGGTCAATTACTTCCTGCTGTACACCTTTCACCTCGTTTCCCAAAACGACGGCATACTTTCGGTTCGGATCTAACTTAATGTTTTCCAGCATGATGCTCCCTTCGGCCTGTTCCACCGAATAGACTGTATATCCGTCTTTCTTCAGGTTATCAACCGCTTCAACTGCGTTATTAACATACTTCCAGTCGACAGTGAATTCGGCTCCCAATGCTGTCTTGTGCATTTCGGGATGGGGAGGAACGGCCGTAATGCCGCACAGATAAATACATTCTACCCGGAAAGCATCCGACGTGCGGAATACCGAACCAATGTTGTGCAAGCTGCGTATATTGTCCAGTACCACTACCAGCGGCAGCTTTTCGGCCTTCTTAAACTCCTCAGTACTAATGCGGTTCAGTTCGGTAATCTTCAGTTTTCGATGCTCCATGATGTATCAGTTTGAAATGTTTCGCATATGCGTCTGCAAAGATACTTTTTTCCGTTCACATCGTGGTTAATAACCGTTGAAAAGGTGTCAATACCGATGGGAAACATTTTCAAAAATATCTCTTGCATTATTCAAATCAACGTATATAGCAACAAGCCTACGAACATTGCAAAAAAGTTAAGAGGTATTTTCAAAGCTTGTTTAAACACATTTTTCAATAGAAATTCAGTGGTTCGTAAGCCTAAAGTTATTAACTTTGCATATTATCAACAAGCTGTTAAGTACCGACAGCCTATCGATATAAGAAGCTTATTATCAAAAAACATAAGCCGATAATGCCTGTTTAAAACCATTGCCGCAAAACAACCCTTTGGACTAATAACTTCATGGGCAAGAAAAATCCCATTTATTTGTCCACACTATTAACAGGCTATCATCAGCATCAAAGAATTCTTCTTTTAAAAAGAGAAATTAAAAAATATAATTATGGATAATCTGATTAAAGCTATTGAGCAACTCAAGAAAGAGAAAAACGCAGTCATTCTGGGCCACTACTACCAGAAAGGAGAAATACAGGACATAGCCGACTATGTAGGCGACAGTCTGGCCCTGGCACAATGGGCTGCCAAGACAGAGGCGGACATCATTGTGATGTGTGGTGTGCACTTCATGGGCGAAACAGCCAAGGTGCTCTGTCCCGACAAAAAGGTGCTGGTGCCCGACATGGCAGCAGGCTGTTCGCTGGCCGACAGCTGTCCGGCCGAAGAGTTTGGTCAGTTTGTCAAAGAGCATCCCGGCTATACGGTCATTTCCTACGTTAATACGACAGCAGCTGTCAAGGCTGTGACCGATGTTGTTGTAACCTCGACCAACGCCCGTCAGATTGTGGAAAGCTTCCCCAAAGATGAGAAAATAATCTTTGGTCCGGACAGAAACCTCGGAAATTATATCAACTCTGTTACCGGTCGGAATATGTTATTATGGAACGGAGCTTGCCATGTACACGAACAATTCTCGGTTGAAAAGATGGTTGAAATAAAACGCGAGCATCCTGATGCCGTGATATTGGCTCATCCCGAATGCAAGGGTACTGTGCTGAAGATGGCCGATGTTGTAGGTTCAACAGCTGCTCTGTTGAAGTACGCTGTAGCTCATCCCGAAAAAGAGTATATCGTAGCTACCGAATCGGGCATTCTGCATGAGATGCGCAAGAAGTGTCCGCAGACTACCTTCATACCTGCACCGCCGGCCGACAGTACTTGTGCCTGCAACGAGTGCAACTTCATGCGTCTGAATACGCTGGAGAAACTCTACAACTGCCTGAAAGACGAAACTCCCGAAATAACAGTCGATCCCGAAATCGCACAAAAGGCCGTGAAACCCATCCAACGGATGCTTGAAATTTCGGCTAAATTGGGACTTTGATCCACTTTTTCGGTCAAATTATTGGTAAGTTCTAAAATTCCCTCTATTTTTGCGAAAGTGAAAAGGAGGGAATTTTTTTCATTATGACGAATCATGGCGATATCCGAAGTTCAAAGAACGTGAATGTAATGACGCACCGCAGGAGGATCTGAATCCTTTTGCCTGCTTGTCGTTTGCGTTTTGTTCTTTGAATGGTTGGACACTCTCCGGCGATTTATGTACTTGATATAGGCATAAAGCATGAGGCCGGAAAAACGATGTGCACCTACGATGTTGGTGCATTTTTTATTTCTTTCTCTTTTTATTCACTTTAAAACTTTATAGCTATGATTCATGAACAGAAAAACTGTCCATACCGTGGACATATGTATAGTGTGCCTTCATTGGCCAATAATGATGCAACGGCCCGACTGTCCGTGCTGAAACTTTCCGTCAACAGTCAGTGTATCACTTCGGGTGAACATGTTTCCCGTATTTTTGTCGACAAAGAAGTAGAAGAGCAAGCTTTGTCTTTGTCTCTTTCGCTCGGCTCGTGCGATTTCATGTGCGAACAGGACGAGGCAGAAGTAATCTTCTGTCTGTACCGCGAAGAACAACCGGAACCGGTTTTGCAGCTGAAGACTGCAATAGCAGATTTTGGCGAATATGTATGGAATATGACATTGGAAGCCGGAAACTGGACTTATGGTAAATACTTCCTGGTGGCTGTAGGACTGGTTGAAAATTCACTGGGATGTACATTCGACAAAATGAGCGGCTTCGTTTGTCTGCCGTTCACTGTGTTTCCTGCTGGTGGAACGGCTGGTCGTTCTGTGCCGGTAGAGGCTTCATTGATTCGTGTTTCCCGTGCAGAAACAGAACCTTTGTTTGCTTCGGAGGTAATGAAGCTGAAGCTTCGTTTTTCTGAAACCGTCGCTCCGAACAGTTGCTTCGAAGTGCATTGCTACACTTCCGAGTGGAAGCTGATGGCAGTAACGGAACGTTTTATTCCGGCTTCGCGTACGAATTTCAAGCAGGTGTCGTTCCGTCTGAATTCGGATAAGATATGGCTCGCAGGAGACTATTGGGCCGTAGTGTCGCACAATCGGGAACCTTATGCGCTGTTGCGTTTCCGCTACGAAGGTATGTCGGTAACTGTTTGCGAATGCCGTCTGCTGGCTGCAACCGAAGACGAGTATTGGGTGGTGAAACAACTGGAGCGGGACGAAGAAAACAAATGGGAATATATCCGCGAGTTTAACGGGCTGTCTGAAGTTGTGCCAAGACTGGTGAGACTCTCCCGTATGAATGGTTTTAATTCTCTGTGCAAGGAGCACGGCGTCAGCGAACTTCAGCTGAATTCGTGTATGCTGATAACGGCATCTTCGTTGTTCGAATGCCGTCGGCTGGCCTTTCTTCTGCCGAAGTTTCTCGATTTGAATGTTTCCAGCCGTATACAGATAGACTGTGCCAAAACAGAAAAGTGGGAAGTCAATTCAGTAGATGAAGCATTCAAAAACAGGGAAGAAAAGCTTCTTGTTTTTTATCATATCGGTGCTTTAACAACCGAAGAGGGTAGTGAACTGCTTGGAAAACTAAAAGAAGCACTGGCCAATCGTGCTGTATTTTCGGTGTTTATTCTTTGTGGAACAGATTCCGAAGTGGAGGAGTTGCGCCGTTTTGCTCCCGAATTGTTTGTTCGCTTCACCGAAGAGGGGCGGTTCGTTATCCGTCCTTTCTCATGGCAGGAAGTGATTTATTCGCTTCGTAGTGCGGTAGGAGAGACATCGCTTCGTCTTTCACCACAGGCTGAGCACGAGTTGGTGTCGCAGGTACGCCGGTTGTGGGAATACAATGTGTTTGCTTCGTGGTCGCACCAGGATGCGGACGCTTTTTTATCCGGTTCGCTGATTCCTTCTGTGCAGAAACGTTTGCAGGAGGCTTATTGTGAATCGGGCATAATGGATACCGATGAATTTACGGTCGTACAGCCGTGTGATGTTCGTCTGAGTGAGCACTTCAATGTACAGTTAGCATCGGTTTCAACAGATGTTGAAACTTCTGTTGAAAACATCCGTCAACGCTTCGAAGAGAGCATGTTACCTATATATAATATGATAGGGCTAAACACACTGAAACAGGAACTGGAAGCTGTTTTCTATCAGGTCTGTTTCAACCGCCAGCGTAAGTTGCTGCATCTGCCGTCTGATGACGAAGGAACGTATCACATGATTTTTACCGGTAATCCGGGTACAGGAAAGACTACCGTCGCACAGTATATCGGAAAGATATTCCATACCATGGGTTTACTGTCGAAAGGTGAAGTTGTAATGACGGAACGCAGCAAACTGGTGGGCCGTTACATTGGCGAGACGGAAAAGAACATGCAGGATGTGCTGGAATCAGCTCGTGGAAACGTACTGTTTATCGACGAAGCCTACACACTGTGCGATACATTGGACGACCGTAAAGACTTTGGTAACCATGTTGTCGAAAGTCTGCTGACTATTTTGTCGCAACCTCATTCGGACATGCTGGTTATATTGGCTGGTTATGAAAACGAAATGGAACGACTGATGCAAATGAACCAGGGATTGCAGGGGCGCTTTCCTTATCGTTTTCATTTTGATGACTATAGCGCAGACGAACTGGTGCAGATAGCCGGGCATTTTCTGGCGGGTAGGGGATATTCGCTCGAAGCGGATGCGGAAACTTTACTGAACGAAGTTGTCAAAGAAACATTGGACGAGAAGGACCGCTATTTCGACAATGCACGTTGGATAAAGAAATTCTTCACTTCAGGAGTATTTCCGGCAATGGCTATGCGTGTGATGAAAGAAAAACGGTTGCAGATAGGTGCGACTTGTTTGCAATGCATACGGAAAGAAGACATAGCGTATGCGGCAGCCAGATTCCGGAAACAGAAATCACCTGTATTGGTGCCCCGTCGTCGTATTGGCTTTATTGCCTGAAATAGGGAGAGTGAAAATAGAATGGATAGTTACAATATTCCCCGGATAATTACAGACTGATGTGTATCCGATTGGGTGATGAATATGTCATAATCTGTAATAATCCGGGGAATCAGTGATGAATGTCTTTAAATGGACTTCAAGAATTTGCAGAGTTTTTGGGTTGCCTTGGCACGATGGCTAATCTTGTTCTTTTCGGCATTTCCCATCTCGGCAAAAGTCTGGCTGTATCCTTCGGGAACGAAGATAGGATCGTAACCGAAACCAGAGGTACCCTTCCGTACTTTTACTATTTCTCCTTTTACAATACCCTCGAACAGATGTTCCTTGCCGTCGAGAATCAAGGCAAATACTGTACGGAATTGTGCTTTCCGGTTTTCGACACCTTCCAATTCCTGCAGTAATTTTTTCATGTTGGCTTCGGAGTTGTGGGCATCGCCGGCATAGCGTGCCGAATATACTCCGGGTGCTCCGTTCAGTGCTTCTACTTCGAGTCCGGTGTCGTCGGCAAAGCAATCCATGTGATAGTGCTCGTAGATATATCTTGCCTTTATCAGTGCATTTCCGGCCAGCGTATCAGCTGTTTCAGGAATATCAGCATGGCAATTGATATCTCCCATGCTGAGCACTTCTATCTTGTTTCCCAGGATGTCTTTTACTTCTTCCAGCTTGTGGGCATTGTTAGTTGCAAAGACGAATTTCTTCATACAATTGTAGTTTAGGTGGTTTGCGATTTATTTTCCTTTCAGTTTGTCGAATCCTTCTCCATAGACACCGATGACTGAACTTTGCGAGATAAAGGCATTGGGATCGATGTCTTTTACCAGGCGGAATATTTCGACTGACTGGCGTTTGTAAGCCAGTACTACCAATACTTTTACTTGTCCTTTGCTGTACCATCCGGTACCATCGAGTACTGTTACACCACGATGGGTTTCCTTGGTGATACGATCGGCAATCTTTTCGTATTCTTTGGAAAAGATAAGGAATTGTACCGACTGCCGGGCGCTGTTCACGATGTAGTCGAGTACCAGTCCGATAATAAACAATGTTACAAAACCGAATATTACCCGGCGCCAGTCGTGGAAGATGAAGTAGCAGGAACTGATGATAACCACATCGCAAGCCATAATCATACGTCCCAGTGTTACGTCACGATATTTGTTGATGATGGCAGCAATGATATCTGTTCCGCCCGTACTTCCGTTACAGTTGAATACCACTCCCAAACCGATACCGCACATGGCTGCACCAATCAGACAGGCCATGAAGTCCTGTCCCGGTCCCAGAATTTGTGGAAATGTACCGTCGGGGTTCTTGACCAGCCACTGAAAGAATTCCAGTAATATGGTCAGTACAAAGATGGCATACGTGGTCTTTATACTGAATTTAGGGCCTAATATCTTGATGGCAAAAGTCATCAAGACAGCATTGATAAGAAAATACGAGTACTGTATGGGGAAGCCTGTTGCATAGTAAATGATGGCTCCGATACCTGTTGTTCCTCCGGTTGTGATCTGGTAGGGCAACAGAAAAGCTGCCCATGCCAGTGAATAACTGATGAGGCCGAGAGTGATCATGACATAATCCTTCAGTTCTCTCATCAATGCTGCTTTGTTCGGTTTACTGATATGCATATTAACAAAATTATTTCACTACAACGTTTACGATCTTCTTCGGCACTACGATGACTTTCACTACCGATTTGCCTTCCATCCATTTGGCTGAACGTTTGTCTGCCAGAACTGTAGCCTGAATGGTTTCGGAAGTGGCATCAGTTGGGAATTCCATATTGAAGCGGGCTTTGCCGTTGAAAGAGATCGTATAGTTTATGGTATTTTCTACCAGATATTCCTCGTTGTAGGCCGGCCAGTGGGCGTCGCATACCGATCCGGTATTGCCTAACGTCTCCCACAACTCTTCGCAGACGTGGGGAGCGAATGGTGCAAGTACGATGATCAGCTGGTTCAGGATTTCTTTCTTGTTGCATTTCAGCGAAGCCAGTTCGTTGACACAGATCATGAAGGCACTGATGCTGGTATTGTACGAGAAGGTCTCGATGTCGCCTGTTACCTTCTTGATGAGCTTATGCAGAGACTTCAGTTCGTCTTTTGTAGCGGCTTCGTCCGTTACCTGATAGTTGCCTGTACGATCGTAGAACAGTGCCCAGAATTTCTTGAGGAAGCGGTGTACACCGTCGATACCATTTGTATCCCATGGTTTGGATTGCTCTACCGGGCCAAGGAACATTTCGTACATACGCAATGTATCGGCTCCGTATTTCTCGACAATCATGTCGGGATTAACAACATTGAACATCGACTTGGACATTTTCTCTACTGCCCATCCGCAGATGTATTTGCCGTCTTCCAGAATGAATTCGGCAGTGTTGTATTCCGGACGCCATGCCTTGAAGGCTTCTACATCGAGCACGTCGTTCGATACGATGTTTACATCCACATGGAGTGGGGTAGTGTCGTACTGGTCTTTCAGGCCCAGTGATACAAAGGTGTTGGTATCTTTGATACGATATACGAAGTTGCTTCGGCCCTGAATCATACCCTGGTTCACCAGTTTCTGGAAGGGTTCTTCTACAACGGAGATGCCCAGGTCGTGCAGGAACTTGTTCCAGAAGCGTGAGTAGATAAGGTGGCCGGTAGCGTGTTCTGTACCTCCTACATAGAGGTCTACATTGCGCCAGTATTCATCTACTTTCTTGTCTACCAGTGCTGTGTGGTTGCGTGGATCCATGTAGCGCAGGTAGTAGGCACTGGAGCCTGCAAAGCCCGGCATGGTATTCAGTTCAAGCGGGAAGACAGTTTGGTTGTCAATCTTGCTGTTTTCTACTACACAGTTGTTTACTGTGTCCCAAGCCCACTTCGTAGCGTGACCCAACGGTGGTTCGCCTGTTTCGGTAGGCAAGAACTTGGCTACCTCGGGCAATTCCAGTGGCAGGCAGCTTTCGGGAATCATGTAGGGCATGTTGTCCTTATAGTAAACAGGGAACGGTTCGCCCCAGTAACGCTGGCGGCTGAAGATGGCGTCGCGCAGACGGTAATTCACCTTGACACGACCCAAGTGATGTTCCTTGACGTATTTCTTGGTAGCGGCGATGGCTTCCTTGATGGTGAGTCCGTTCAGAGAAAGGTCACAATAAGGAACGGCATCGGCTTTCGGACTGTTGCAAACAATACCTTCTTTGGCATCGAAGCTCTCTTCGCTTACGTCGCAACCTTCGACCAGCGGACGGATTTCCAGACCGAAATGCTTTGCAAAAGCGTAGTCGCGAGAGTCGTGTGCAGGTACAGCCATGATGGCACCTGTACCGTAGCCAGCCAGTACGTAGTCGCTAATCCAGATGGGCACTGCCTCGCCTGTGAAAGGATTGATGGCATACGAACCCGAGAAGACACCGCTTACGCTACGGTCGCTGATGCGTTCGCGTTCGGTGCGTTTCTTGGTGCGATCCAAATAGGCTTCTACGTCGGCTTTCTGGGCTTCGGTAGTAACTTGCGGAACCAGTTCGCTTTCGGGAGCCAGCACCATGAACGTTACACCGAACATCGTATCGGCACGGGTTGTGAAGATGGTGAATTCCAGATCACTGTCTTTCACCTTGAATTGTACTTCGGTACCTTCCGAACGGCCAATCCAGTTGCGCTGTGTTTCTTTCAGCGAGTCTGTCCAGTCGATGGTTTCCAGTCCGTCGAGCAGACGTTGGGCGTAGGCCGACACACGCAGACACCATTGGCGCATCTTCTTCTGAACAACGGGATAACCGCCACGTTCCGATACACCGTCTACTACTTCGTCGTTGGCCAGCACGGTACCCAGTTGCGGACACCAGTTCACCATGGTCTCGCCCAGGTAGGCGATGCGGTAGTTCATCAGCGTTTCCTGCTGTTGTTTTTCACTCATGGCCTTCCATTCGTCGGCCGTAAAGCTCAGCTCTTCGCTGCAGGCTGCGTCCAGTCCTTCGGTACCTTTAGTCTCGAAAGACTTTATCAAAGTACTGATGGGTTGTGCTTTTTGCAGTGCATTGTCGTAGTAGCTCTGGAACATCTGTTGGAAAGCCCATTGTGTCCAGTGGTAGTATTCGGGATCGCAAGTACGTATCTCGCGGTTCCAGTCGAACGAGAAACCTATCTTGTCCAGCTGTTCGCGATAGCGGTTGATGTTGGCGGAAGTAGTGATGGCCGGGTGTTGTCCGGTCTGTATGGCATACTGTTCGGCAGGGAGTCCGTAAGCGTCATATCCCATGGGATTCAGTACGTTGAAACCTTGCAGGCGTTTGTAGCGGGCGTAGATGTCCGAAGCAATGTAACCTAGCGGGTGTCCTACGTGCAGACCGGCGCCGCTGGGGTAGGGGAACATGTTCAGTACATAGAATTTCTGTTTCGTATCGTCTTCCGTTACTTGATAGGTCTTGTTATCTACCCATCGTTTCTGCCATTTCTTTTCAATCTCCCTGAAATTGTATTCCATACTTGTTAATAATTTATTGAAAACGTGTTTATATCTTACTTAATTCGGTTTATATCCTTGTTAATAAACCGATGCAAATTTACGTGTTTATTTTCAGATTTACTTATCAAGTACATAAAAAACATTGGGTTGCGTAGATACGTTGCCTACTTTTCTCGTAATTTTGCGCCCGAAAAAGAAATATTCTGCTTATGGACACTGCAAAAATGAAAGGTCACGTGGCGATGCTGGCCGCTAACAGCATGTGGGGACTGATGGCTCCGCTGGCCAAGTTTGTGATGATAGGGGGAGCAGTCAGCTCCTTGGTGATGACTGATTTGCGCGTATTCGGCGCGATGATTCTGTTTTGGATCTTTTCGTTTTTCCAGAAACCCGAACATGTGGGGCATAAAGATTTGATGAAACTTTTCGTGGCTTCGCTGCTGGCCATTGTTTTCAATCAGGGAAGCTACATTTTCGGGGTGGGAATGACTTCGCCCGTGGATGCTTCCATCATCACTACCAGTATGCCGCTGATAGCTATGATTCTGGCAGCCATTTTCCTGAAGGAACCTATTACGGGCAAGAAAATACTGGGTATCGCCGTGGGAGCATCGGGTGCACTGCTGCTTATTCTGGGCAGTTCGCAGGCTTCGGGTACGACGGTGAAGGGCGACAATCCGTTGTTGGGTGATGTGTTTGTGCTTCTGGCTCAGTGTAGTTATGCTTTTTACTTTGTGTTGTTTAAGAATTTCGTAACCAAATATTCGGCTGTTACGGTGATGAAGTGGATGTTTACCTATGCTTTCATCTGTCTGTTGCCTTTCTCGTACAGCAGTCTGCTGGCTACTGACTGGCTGGCACTTGACGGAGCCCGTATCGCTTCCATTCTTTTTGTAGTGGTAGGAGCTACATTCCTCAGTTATATCCTGATTATTGTCGGACAGAAGAACTTGCGTCCTACCGTGGCAGGTATGTACAACTACATTCAGCCGCTGGTGGCTACCATTGTAGCTATCTGTTGGGGTATGGATAGTTTCAACCTGACAAAAGTGCTTTCGGTAGTGATGATATTCGGTGGTGTCTGGTTGGTGACATCGAGCCGCAGCCGTGCCGAAATGGAGGCTTACAAAGCGGCCAAAGGTGATAAAGGAGTGGAAAAAGCAGAATAGGTCAGGACTATGAAAGAGAAAAATGAATGGGGATGGCACCTGGCGGCTATTGTTGTGGTGGGCATCTGGGGATTGACTTTCATATCGACTCGTGTGCTGATAGAGAACGGACTGACTCCGCAGGAGATTTTCTTGCTTCGCTTCCTGATGGCGTATGTGGGCATCTGGTTCATTTCACCCCGTAAGTTGTTTTGTCATAACTGGCGTGACGAAGGCTGGATGCTGTTGGGTGGCATAACGGGAGGTTCGCTCTACTTCCTGACCGAGAACACAGCACTCGAAGTGACGCTGACTACTAACGTAGCCTTTATCGTATGCAGCACACCGCTGCTTACTATGTTGCTTTTCAAACTTTTTTATCGGGGTGAGAAGTCCGGCTGGCAACTGACGGCGGGTTCGCTGCTGGCTTTGGTAGGAGTAGGACTGGTTATCTTCAACGGCAACTTTGTGCTGAAGCTTTCTCCATTGGGCGATTTCCTTTCGCTTGCGGCTTCGTTGAGCTGGGCATTCTACAGCCTGATTATGCGTCAGATGTCCGGTCGTTACTCTACGGTGTTTGTTACCCGTAAGGTATTCTTTTACGGTCTGCTTACTATTTTGCCCGTTTTTGCCTTTCGTCCGTGGCAGTTTCCTTTGTCGTCGTTTGCCCATCCTGCCGTCTGGATGAATCTGTTGTTCCTCGGTGTGCTGGCTTCGTTGGTCTGTTTTGCGGCATGGAATGTCATTCTGAAGCGGCTGGGTACCGTCCGTGCATCCAACTATATTTACCTTAATCCTATCTTTACATCTATCGGTGCTTTGTTCTTTCTGAACGAACCTCTGACTCCTTTCGCCCTGCTAGGCGCCACATGCGTGTTGCTGGGCGTCTATTTGGCAGGGAAAAAGTAAATCTTCTGTATCGTTTTTTTGTTAGAAAAGAGTGCTGTTTTGTAAAGTTAAACTTCTGCCGTTTGTCAGTCGGCGTGTATATTGCTGTCCGGATTGAAGGTTTCTACCTGCTGTAGTACATATTCCTGCTGGTTTTCGTTCCACACGTAGGTTTTCTTGTCGGTCACCTGTCCTTGTGCATTGTAGGTGAAGTCCATCTTGAAGAGACGTTTCAGATACTTTCCTTCGTTCAGGGTGTAAACTTCTTTGTTGGTCATTCGGTTGCCTTCCATTTTCACATTATATACTAAACTTGAAGCAACGCCTGCGGCCGAAATCAGAGTGGCCATGATGAGATTGGTAATCATATTCGTTTTATGTTTTATAAGTTAAACTGTTCTTTGTTTCTTGTTTCGATGTTGCAAAGGTAGGGGAGAGGGAAAAGGATTTCGGTTAAGGTTACGTTAAGGTTAGGTTAATGTCGGAAACAGGGGTAGAAAGGCGTTTTATTGCCATGCAAATATTGCTTTTCTACCACACTTGTACGGCTCGCGAGCCGTACAAGTGTCCCACAAATGAATTGCAAGTGTTGTTCACGAAGGATACAAACGAGGAATTTTTATGGTTCACGTTTCATAGTAAACCGCTCATAATAAGCAGGTTGCTGTGAAACGTTATTTTTTGAGCCGTGAATAGCCAGAATTTACTCCATCGGGTAGTGGAAAAGACCGGAGAAATGGTGAATTTTATGGTCCGAAAACTGATACGTAGCTTACGGCAAAAAGAAAACCGGAAAAAAGTTGTTGCCGGGCTATAGTTTTTTGAGTTGTCAGTGGTCTAACAGGTAAAAGCAGAAAGTGAAATGAATACAAAAGAACAACAATTCACAAATATCATTAAGGAACATGAGCGGACCATTTATACCGTCTGTTACATGTTTTCGGAAGATACGGACGAGGTGAACGACCTGTATCAGGATATCCTCGTCCGGTTATGGCAAGGCTTCGACAGTTTTGAGGGGAAAAGCGACATCAGGACATGGATCTATCGCGTCAGTCTGAACTATTGCATCAACTTCAGCAACCGGAAGAAGAAGCAGCGCGAACGGCTGAACCTCGGCAAAGGTTTCCACACGGATGGAAACAGCCTTGAAAAGAATTTGCAGATAAAGCAGCTTTATAAGCGGATCAACGCGTTGGGACTGGTAGACAGAAGCGTCGTCCTGTTGTGGCTCGAAGGCCTGAGCTACGACGAAATCGGTGCTATCCTGGGTATTTCTGTCAAGAATGTCTCGTTCAAACTGGTCCGCATCAAGGAACAACTCAAAAAAATGTCTAACATTTAACAAAGGAATCGTATGGAAATCAATATCGAAAAAGAACTTCAGACACTGAAATCGGAGTATAATGTGTTTAAGGAAGGGCTGGAAAAGCAGGAAACGCTGAACGAAAAGTTTTTCAAATCCCTCAGGAAACGGCCTGCGATGGCCCTCAGCAAGGAAATCAGAGACCGGATGCTGGGTGACGGACTGACGGTGCCTATGATTATCGTGATTTGTATCAACACAGACTGGCCCATGTTGTTTGGTATATTGGTGTCGTTGTGGGCGTTGGCCGACTTGGGTGTCAGCCTGTGGGTCAGCCGCAAGCTGGGCATGAACAATCTGTTGAACGACGATGTGCGAACGGTTACAGAGAAGATTACCGGTTATCGCAAATTCTATACGGGGTCGCTCGTGGCCAGTATAGTTCCCTTGACCGCTATGCTTACCTATATATTTATGCGGCTGTATGACCGGGCGGACGATGATGCCACTGTACAGCTTATCACCGTGTCGGGTATTGTTTCCATCGTCTTTGCTATTGTGGTAGCTTTGTTGCAATATAGGAAACACGTGGAAAGGTGCAAGGAACTGTTGGATCAGTTCGAGGAATAGTAGTAGATTTCTATATTCTCTCTTAATCTTCTACTATCCAACCCTCTATGCCCCGTTTCTCTTTGCTGAAGTTCACGCCTACCTTAAACAGTTTCCGTGAGTCGGAGGCAAAGGGCAGGGCATACTGCTTGTCGTTAATCTGCTGCAACGCTTCTTCGGCGGTGCCGTCTAGCTTGAACTCCATGACATAAATGTACTTATCTGTCTTTACCACCATGTCGATGCGTCCGCTGGCAGTGTGATATTCGGCTTGCGTATAGAAGCCCAGCAGCTTGAAGACGATGAAAAGCACATTCTGGTAGTGCAGCTCCAGGTCGCGTGCCAGTTCGTAAGGACTGTCGGCAAAGAAACTCTGAAGCCGTCGGAGGAAAGCATCCGCATCGCCCTGACGCACGTCCTTGACGAAACTCATAATTTCGAACGACGGGTTGCCCGTCTCCAAGTAGGCGTAACGAGGGAGCAGGAATTTGGTAAAGCCTTCTTCTACCTCTTTATTGGGGAATCCTAAATAGTAAACTTGGAACTCACGGTCGTAACCCTTAATAGTCAGGTAACCGCTTTGATACAGAATGGGCACCGGATTGGTGTGCATTGTATCAATGCCTCCCAACGAGTCGGCAGAAGCCATTTCTTCGGTCAGACGGTGCAGGTCGTAACGGCTGTGCTTCAGCAGTTCGACCAAGAAAGTGGGTGTACCGGTTTCGAACCAGTAGCTTCCGAAGCGCATTTTGGCAAACGTATTGAGCAGGCTGAAGGGGTTGTAGATGTCTTCACTCTCCTCTGCAAAGTGATAGCCGTCGTACATCTTTTTCAGTTCAGCCTTGGTTTCCTCTTCGGTCAGTTTGTTCTCTTTTCCCAGTTCGATGATGTCCTCCTGGAAGTTAGTGAACAGTTCTTCTTCCGTAATGCCGCACAGACTGGTAAATCGTTCGTCGATAGAGATGTCCATCAGGTTGTTCAGATCGCTGAACACGCTCACCTTGCTGAACTTGGTTACTCCGGTCAGTAGGGCAAACTTGATGTAGCGGTCGCAACTCTTCATCACGCCGTAGAAGGCTTTCAGCGTGTTGCGGTAGTCGGTCAGCAACGTTTCGTTGCCGATGGCCTGAAGCATGGGTTTATCGTACTCGTCGATGAGGATGACTACGTTTCGGCCCCATTTCTCTGCCGCACGGCGTATCACTCCTTCAAAACGGGTGGCAAGAGAGTATTCGTATTCATTGGCTCCATACTCATCTTCCCACATTTTCAGGTTCAGGGAAAGTTTGTTTTCCAGTGTTTGGGGTGTATCGTACTTTTCTGTATTGAGGTCAAGGTGCAGGATGGGGTATTCGATCCATTCCTTTTCCAGTGTTTCCATGGCAAGTCCTTCGAAAAGTTCCTTTTTCCCCTGAAAGTATGCTTCCAAGGTCGAGATAAGCAGACTCTTTCCGAATCGGCGGGGGCGGCTCAGGAAATAATACTGTCCTGATTTTACCAGTTTGTAAATCAGTTCAGTCTTGTCAATATAACAATAGTTTCTACTACGTATTTTTTCAAAGTTCTGTATGCCTACTGGATAGTTTCTTTTCATAATGCGTCAGGGTTTACTTGCCAATGAATCAGAGATAGTATCTGTTACAAAGATAACTATTTTTATGTCATATACAAACGGTATTCTTATTCTTCCTTCTTTCCTACAACAGTTCTGCAGGATAGTAGAGAAGTTGTGATAAATATTTATTCTGAATGTGGTTCGTTGCACTTCCCATTCAGATACTTATAAACCATCTTTTTCGCTTTGCATTTCGTAGGTTTTATATTACCTTTGTAGTAAAGTCAATATTTATGGATCCTTTACACAAAAAATTGATTTGCTTTCTGCTGATATTGGGAGGAATAGCTTTGTCTGGAGGTGCATTGTATGGCTTCTGGTCGTTGTATCATGCATACAGTACTCATGAACGTGTTGTCGGAGTGATTCAGAAAACCAGTACGGAGCGGGTACATCGTCATCGGAAAGTGAGGTTTGAGCATGAAATGCTGATAAAATATTCCACGGACAAGTATGGCGATTGTTACGTTTCCAAGAAATATTATTGGCCTTTCAGGCAAGTGGGCGATGAAGTAACCGTGCTCTGTCGTCCGCAATATACGAATGATGTTCGGTTGCCGGGCGATGAATGCTGGATATGGGGCATAATGTTGGTTTGTGGCTTGGTTTGTGCCGGTGGTGCTTGGGTAATGCTTCGTCCGCAAAAGCCAGGTGAAGAACAGAATTGTAACTGATGGTTCTTATTAATAAATGTATATGATGAAAAAAATGCTATTAAAAGCAGCTCTTCTGCTGCTATGCCTGGCGGTTGGAGTGCCTGCCATGGCTCAGTTTAATCTGAAAAAGGCGCTGAGTGGTGCAGCGAAGGCTGCAAAAGCCATTACCTTGACCGATGAGCAGATGACGGAATATGTCAAGGAGTACATTGAGTGGATGGATGAGCATAATCAGGTTTGCCCCGATGACAATCCGTACACTCAACGGTTGAAGAAACTGACGGAAGGTTTAGGCGATGCCGACGGTATTCCTTTGAACTTCAAAGTTTACTATGTGACCGATGTGAATGCTTTTGCTTGTGCCGATGGCAGTGTACGTGTCTTTTCTTCCCTGATGGATATTATGACCGATGAAGAATTGCTGGGAGTGATTGGTCACGAGATTGGTCACGTAGCCCATCGTGATTCGAAAAGCGGATTCCGCACTGCCTTACTCACTTCGGCTTTGAAAGACGGTATTTCTTCACAGGGAGGTAAAGTGGCTGCTTTGACCGATTCGCAGTTGGGTGATTTGAGCGAAGCGTTGGTCAACGCTACTTATTCGCAGAAGCAGGAGCGTGAAGCCGATGATTATGGTTATGAATTTCTGAAGAAGTCGGGCAAGAATCCGTGGTCAATGGCTTTGTCGTTCCGCAAGCTGAAGTCGTTGCAGGAAGAAGCCGGTGCACAGAAAACCAGTAAATTGAATCAATTGTTCTCTACTCATCCCGATCTTGACGAACGCATCAAGCGTATGGAAGAGCGTGCGACAAGCGAAGGTATCGAAAAACCTGCCGATGCGCAATAAGAGCTAAGCGCACTTCGTAAAGAACTATAACAATAGAAAAATGGCACACAGACCGCTGGTCAGCGTTATCTGTGTGCCATTTTTTCGACTTAAAGCAGTTTCTGTGCTCTTTCCAGTGCTACGTTGATGTTCGGACAGATGTTTTCTTCACCAAGCAGTTCGTAGAATCCGGATTTTTCGAGCACCTTGTGTACCTTTTCGTTGACACCCGAGAGGACAATTGTTATCTTTTCCTTTTGTGACATGCGGCACAGGTTTTCCAGGTTGTGAATACCGGTTGAGTCAATGAACGGTACTTTACGCATTCGTATGACACGTACTTTAGGACGGTCGCCCATTTGTGCCATCATTTCCTCGAATTTAGTAGCAATGCCGAAGAAGTAAGGACCGTTGATTTCGTATACTTCTACTCCCTTGGGAATGATGAGATGCTCTTCATGAGTTGTAATATCCAATTCTTTGTTCGGATCGATTTCGTCTTTGATGACAGATATTTCCGTTGTTTCCATAACTCGGCGCATGAACAGTACACAGGCAATCACCAGACCGATTTCGATAGCTACGGTCAGGTCGAAGATGACTGTCAGGAAGAAAGTGATAAGCAGTACCGTCACGTCCGACTTGGGATTGCGCAGCAGTGCCTTGAACGTACGCCAGCCACTCATGTTGTACGATACGACTACCAGCACACCGGCCAGACATCCCATCGGAATGTATTGTGCCAGCGGCATCAGTAGCAACAGGATGAGCAGCAGCACTACAGCATGTACAATACCGGCAACAGGAGATTTACCGCCATTATTGATATTGGCCATTGTACGGGCAATGGCACCCGTTGCAGGAATACCTCCGAAAAGCGGAGTTACGATGTTGGCAGCTCCCTGAGCTATCAGTTCCGTATTCGAGTCGTGTTTATCGCCAATCATACCGTCAGCTACTGTAGCCGAAAGCAGCGATTCGATGGCACCCAGTACGGCGATGGTTACTGCTACAGGAAACAGATTCTTCACAGCTTCCCAGTCCAGGGCAGGGATGGCAGCGTCAGGCAGTTCGGCACGGATGCTGAAGCGGTCGCCGATGGTATCAATGCAGTCGATACCGCCGTACATTTTCATCAACCATACGGCTACAGTCACCACGATAATGGCAATCAGCGAACCGGGAATCTTTTTCGAGAACTTGGGTGTCAGCGCAATGATGGCGATACTGGCGATGCTGACCAATGTATTCCACCAGTTCACCGTGTCGAAGTGGCGGAAGTAAACCATCCACTTGCCAATGAAGTCGCCCGGCACCTTGTCGTCGCCGAATTGCAGACCGAATACGTCGGCTACCTGCGTGGTGAAGATAGTGACGGCGATACCGCTCGTGAAGCCCACAACGATGGGATAAGGAATAAATTTGATGACAGCTCCCAGCTTGAACACGCCCAGCAATACCAGTATGACACCTGCCATCAGCGTAGCCACGATGAGGCCTGCTTCGCCGTATTGCTGGATAATGCCGTAAATAATCACAATGAATGCTCCCGTCGGTCCGCCTATCTGTACCTTGCTTCCACCCAGTAACGAGATGATGAATCCGGCAATGATGGCTGTTACAATACCTTTTTCGGGTGATACGCCTGATGCAATACCAAAAGCAATGGCCAGCGGCAAGGCCACAATTCCTACAATGATACCGGCCATAAGGTCGGCCATGAACATTTCTTTAGAGTAATTTTTAAGAGCCGTGTAGAGTTTCGGCTTGAATTCGAACGCTTTCATTTTTCTGATTTGTAGAACTTTGTTTACCTATTGATGTTTGTTGTCATTTTGAAAAGAGGTTGCAAATTTAGGTAAAATAGACTAAAAACTTGCTAATGTGATATGCTTTTTTGCTGAAAACCCCTCAGTTCTTGTCGAATTGGGAGTAATTGGCCTGAAAAAAGTCGTTTTTGTGCTATTAAAAGTAAGTATTGGCTGATATATCTTCTATGATAATTGCCGTTCTTTGTATAAAGCCTTGTTGGAGATTGACAGAAGTCAGCAAACAGGGCGGAAATGTAGCATTTTAATCAAAACTTTGCAAATCTGTTGATCTTAGATTTGTATAATTAATGAATTACTAATGAAAAGAAGATTTATTTTAGCAAACGGTGTCCCTTTGTTATTTTTACTTGCTACAACAGCAAGTGCCGGCGACACAGATAAAGCCAAACAATTGGCATATTGGAGTTTCGAGAAAGTACAGCATCTGTCGGGTGATTCTGTTTCGCCTTCCGTGGTCGGGCAGCCGCTTACGTCGGATAAAGGAAAACCGGCCGAGCCACAGCCTTACGTTTACGACGAAACCGGCAACGGTAATCTGATTCAGTGTAACGATTACATGCCTTCGCCGAATCTTTTTTCCGACGATGTGCCGGTTACCTCCATTGAAGGGCGTCCCAATACCCGTTCTCTTTTGTTGAAAGGACGCGAGTATGTAGTTCCTTTCAATCGTTCGTTACCGTTCTACGACATACAGCAGGCATGGAACATCAGTTTCAGTCTGAAGTGCAACCATCTGGGTACCGAGCAGGTTTATCTGTGCAAGGAAGGTACCAAAGGTTCCATTTATGCCGATATATCCATTGGCTTCGACCCGATGGAGCAACGCTTTTTCGTCCAGGTGGCCGATGTCGATGGTCAGCCGCAACGTCTTGCCGCAGGCAGTCATGTAGAAGGCGGGCGGTGGTACGATGTTTATGCACGTGCCCGATACAATGAGAAGAAGAATGAAACTGTCTTGGAGTTTGGTGTCCGTCTTTCCGGAGGACAGAAGTATAGTGTTTCCATTCTTAAGTATAAAGGCTTGGCTGTACGCCACAATGCCGGTATGTGGGTCATCGGACGCGGTTATCCGGGTGGGTTCCCCAACAGTCTTTCCGTACTCGACGGAGCTATTGACGAAGTTTCCATCTGCGGAGAAGAAAAACCGTTTAAGCCTGGACAGAATCCCTTGTTCCGCGATTCGTTTACGGGCGATCCGGCAGTCACCATCATTGGCGATAAAGCCTATGCTTACGTCGGAGCCGACAGAGCCGGTGCAGGTGGATGGTTCAACATGCCCGAATGGCTTTGCTATTCCTCTTCCGATATGAAGAACTGGACGGCACACGGTCCCGTATTGCGTGCTGCCGACTTCCCCGGTGCAAGTCCTTACGGAGCATGGGCTGCACAAGTGGTCGAGAAAGATGGCAAATACTACTATTATGTTACTCTGGACCGGAAAGACAATGGACAGCACATGATTTCCGTAGCTGTCAGCGATTCGCCTACAGGCCCCTTCAAGCCGGCTCGTAAGGATGGTACTCCGCTGATTACTGACGACATGACACCTGACTCGCACCGTCCCAATGCCGATATCGATCCGACTGTCTTGATCGACGATGACGGAACTCCCTGGATGGCATGGGGTAATGGCGACTGCTACATGGTGAAACTGAAGAAGAATATGATCGAACTTGACGGTCCCGTCAAGAAGGTTCCTTTCCGTAACTTTGCCGAAGGTCCTTGGTTGTTCAAGCGTGGTAACCTATATTATAATGTATATGCTGCCGATGCTCCCGGTGTACAGCCCGAGCAGATCTGTTATGCTACTGCCGAGAACATCGAAGGTCCGTGGACGTTCCGTGGCTACATTACCGGCCCGGCCAATCACGGTTTTACCATTCATCCTTCTGTTGTCGAGTTCAAGGGACAGTGGTATTTCTTCTACCACGACGGTTCTTATCCGCTGGACGGCACTCCGGGTGGCGACTGTCGCCGTCATGTGTGCGTAGAATATCTCTACTTCAATCCCGACGGCACTATTCAGCCCATTAAGCTGACTACCGAAGGTATCAGTGTAAAGCCTGCCCGGAAGTAATTCTGATAAACGCAACAGTCAAGTCCGCTTTTAAAAATGAAGTCAAGTAATAAAATTCTGTTATTGCTGTTATCGGCCCTGATGGTCGGTAGTCTCAGCGCAAAGGGCATAGGGGACGATAAGTCCCGTGCCCTTTCGTTTCCGGTTGAAGATGTTGTGTTGCAACCCTCCTGGGTGCAGCAGCGCGAATCGTTGAACATCGCTTGGATAAAGTCGCTCGATGCCGACCGTCTGCTCCACAACTTCAGAGTCAATGCCGGGCTTCCTTCGTCGGCCGAACCGCTTGGCGGGTGGGAAGCACCGTACATCGGGTTGCGCGGACATTTTGTAGGTCACTATCTGTCGGCGGCCTCTTCGGTGGTACGGAAGTATGGCGATTCGTTCCTGCACGACCGCCTCGACTACATGGTTGCCGAACTTGCCAAGTGCCAGTCGGTGTTAGGTGATGGTTACCTGTCCGCTTTTCCTGCCACCGACTTCGATGTGCTCGAAACAGTTTTTGGTGGCGTATGGGCACCTTATTATACTTATCATAAAATCATGCAAGGTCTGCTCGATGTCTATCGCAACACCGGCAACCGACAGGCTTACGACATCTTGCTCGGGATGGCCGATTATGTAGACCGTCGCATGAGCCGGCTCGACGAGGCCACCATCTCCAAGATGCTCTACACTGTTCAGGCCAATCCTTCGAACGAGGCGGGTGCCATGAACGAAGTCCTTTACGAGCTTTATGCCATCTCGCACGACGAGAAGCACCTGAAGCTTGCCCGTATCTTCGACCGCGACTGGTTCCTCCGTCCCCTTGCTGCCAACGAAGACATTCTTTCCGGCTTGCACGCCAATACCCACCTCGTGCTGGTGAACGGCTTTGTCGAAGGTTACGACCAGACCGGCAATCCGCTGTACTACGATGCGGTGTCCAACTTCTGGGAGATGCTTCTCTCGGCCCATGCCTATGTCAACGGTTCGAGCAGTGGTCCGCGTCCCAATGCTACTACGCCCACTTCGCTCACTTCCGAACACTGGGGACTGCCGGGGCATCTGGGCAATACGCTCACCCGCGAGATAGCCGAAAGCTGTGTTTCGCACAACACCCAAAAGCTTACGGCACACCTGTTTACCTGGACCCGCAACCCGAAGTATGCCGATGCCTACATGAATACTTTCTACAATGCCGTGATGGCTCTTCAGAACCATGAGACCGGAGCCTGTGTTTACCATCTTCCTTTGGGTTCGCCGCGGCAGAAGAAGTATCTCGACAGTCAGGCCGACTTCAAGTGCTGCAACGGTTCCAGCATCGAAGCCTTTTCGCTGCTGAACAACAACATCTACTTCCATAGTGGTGATACGCTTTGGGTCAATCAGTATATTCCTACCTTGCTCAACTGGAAGGACCGTCGTGTCAGTCTGACCCAGACTGGCGACCTGCTTCGTGATCACAAGGCAGGCATCACGTTGTCCATGAAGAAGTCATCCAAGTTGGTTCTCCGCCTGTTCATTCCTTCCTGGAGCAAGCAGACAGCCATTTTCGTCAATGGTGAGCGGGCAGGTACGGGTAGTCCCGGTTCCTTCTTCACCCTTCAGCGCAAGTGGAGCGACGGCGACCGCATCGAAATCCGTTTCGATTTCGGTTTCCGCATCGAGCCTATGCCCGACGACGACCGTACGATTGCTGTCTTCTACGGCCCCATGCTGCTGGCATTCCAGTCGCCCGATGAAATCTGGCTGAAAGGTTCGGCGTCCGACGTAGTTTCGGGGCTGAAAGTAACTGATGCGCAGAATCTCGTCTTTTCGCTCGACGACGGTGGCACCACGTATCGCCTGAAGCCTTTGTTCGAAGTTACCGACGAACCCTACAGCGTATATGTCCGGACCCGTAAGCTGACGGAGTAAATGACTTAAGAGGTGTATAAAAACTAAAAGTGACTGACATCTTGTTATTTTTAGGCACGGATTACGCGGAAAAACGCAGAGAAAGAAGAATAATCATCCGCGAAAATCCGTGTAATCCGTGCCTAAAAGGAAAGCAGTTCCTTAACTTAATATAGTATCTGGAGGGTGTGTCAAAACAGAAGTATCTGAAACTCTCCTCCTTCCCGAAGGAGGGGAGCCAGATACCATCACTTGGTTTTGACACAACCTCTTCAGATGATACATTTTTTTAGGAGTTAAAGCCGAGATAATGAAGAATGAGGAATGAAGAATTTCTGCAGCTCATTAACCATTAACCATTAACCATTATCATAAGTTCCATGATCAAGAAAACCTTATTTTTACTTTCTGCCCTGTGGATATTCCTGTCCGCAGCACAGGCACAGACCACCGCACCTGCTCCGTGCGGTCCGCTGCCTAACGAAAATCAGTTGCGTTGGCACGAAATGGAGTTCTATGCTTTCATCCACTTTGCCATCAACACCTTCACCGACCAGGAGTGGGGCGACGGTGGCAACACACCTCAGATGTTCAATCCCACCAATCTTGACTGCCGCCAGTGGGCACGTGTCTGCAAGGAAGCCGGCATGAAAGGCATCATCCTCACCGCCAAGCATCACGACGGTTTCTGCCTTTGGCCGACGAAGTACACCGAATATTCCGTCAAGAACTCGCCGTGGAAAGACGGCAAAGGCGACCTGGTTCGCGAACTTTCCGATGCCTGCAAGGAGTATGGGCTGAAGTTCGGTATCTACCTTTCGCCGTGGGACCGCAACCGTGCCGACTACGGCCAGCCCAGCTACATCACCTATTTCCGCAACCAGCTGAAGGAACTTCTCACCCAGTATGGCGATATTTTTGAAGTCTGGTTCGACGGTGCCAACGGTGGTTGGGGCTATTACGGCGGTGCACGCGAAAACCGCAACATCGATCGCTCCACCTATTACGATTGGGACAACACCATCAGCCTTATCCGCGAACTGCAACCGCAGGCCATCATCTGGAACGAGTGCGGTCCCGACATCCGCTGGTGTGGCAACGAAGGCGGTTCGGTGGGCGAGACCAACTGGAGCCTTTACAACTACAAGCAGTTTGTTCCCGGCGAACCCGACTTCAAACAGCTTCGCGTAGGTATCGAGGACGGCAAGCAGTGGATTCCTTCCGAAGTGAACGTTTCCATCCGTCCGGGCTGGTTCTACCACAAGTACGAGGATGCCAAGGTGAAGAAACTGCCCCAACTGCTCGACATCTTCTACAACTCCATCGGTCGCAACGGTACATGGCTGCTCAATTTCCCTATTGATAAGGAAGGCCGTATTCATGCCAACGACGAGCGTGCCGTGCTCGAACTGCGCAAGGCGCTCGACGAAGCCTTTGCCGACGATCTGGCCCGCAAAGCCAAAGCTGAAGCCGGCAACGTGCGCGGTGGCAGCAAAAAGTATGCTGCTTCCAAAGCCATCGACGGCAAGAAAGACACCTACTGGGCCACCGACGACGGCGTTACACAGTCCGACATCACCTTTACGTTTAAGAAACCTACTACGCTGAACCGCGTTCTGTTGCAAGAGTATATCCGTTTGGGACAGCGCGTCAAGTCATTTAAGGTCGAAGCCAACGTCGACGGACAGTGGCGCGAACTGGCCCGCGAGACCACCATCGGCTACAAACGCATCCTGCGCCTGCCCACTGTTACGGCTACGCAAGTCCGCATCTCCATCCTCGATGCCAAGGCATGTCCGCTCATCTCGAACATCGGCATCTACAATGCACCGCAGGTACTCACCGAACCGCAGATTGTACGCCATCCCAATGGTGAAGTCATCATCCGTCCCGCCGACGGCGAGTCAGCAGTGTTCTATACCCTCGACGGCACTGACCCCACTACCCAGTCGCTCCGTTACACCGGTCCGTTCATGGCCGACGGCGTTGTTACTGTCAGTGCCGTTTCGGTCGATATGGCTACCGGCAAACAGAGTACAGTGAGCCGCGAAGAGTTCGGCGTGTCGCGCACGAAGTGGAAAGTGATAGCTGCCGATGCGAACGCCGCCCGTGTGATCGATGGTGAAGCCTGGCCCGGATGGCACCAGCGTGGCATGATGCCTGCCGACCTGGTTATCGACCTTGGTGAATCCCTCGAAATCAAAGGCTTCAGATACCTTCCCGACCAGAGCGACTATTTTCCGTCGGGCATCATCACCTTCTACGAGTTCTATGTTTCCGACAACGGCAGTGAGTGGAAGCTGGTCAGCGAAGGCGAGTTCTCCAACATCCGCAACAATCCTTCGTGGCAGATGAAAGAGTTTGCTCCCGTCAAGACCCGTTTCGTCAAGCTCCGTGCCTTGAACAATACGCAGGGCGATAAAGTGGCGGGTTATTCCGAATTCGACGTACTGATTTCCAAGTAATTCCGGGAGGCATTTCTTCGACACTTGTACGGCTCGTGAGCCACGCTTGCATTCCATTTGTGGGACGCTTGCACGGCTCGCGAGCCGTACTTGCATTACAGACGGGGTATTCAGGCAATGCTCGTAGAGGGTCCGGACAAAACTTACTAACCCATCATCAATGTTGCCAGGCTGAAGTAGGTAGTTACGTCCGCCAAGTGGCACTTTGAGAACGAAAAGTGAAACATTCGCAATGAAGAATGAGTGAAAGATGGATACACGGACAGCACAGATAGGACAGATTTACACGGATAAAAAGTAGAAAGAGAAAAATTGGGTTCACGCTTTCACCAGGAAACTTTCATTTTGGTATACAGCAAGATATGGTGAAAGATAACGTTTCACGCTGATTCAATTAAAAATTTAAAATCTGCGTTTCATTCGCTTATTCCGTGTATCCATCTTTCACCTCAACTTGCTCACGCTCATTTGCTTACGGTGAAACTTTACCTCTAAACGCTTGGTTTCACCACAGATTGCGCCGATTTCACAGATTGCCTCCACTTCTTCCTCTGTGTTTCTCTGTGCCCTCTGTGGTGAATCGTCTTCTTTTTTGTTGTGTCCGGTTGAGCTCAAAAGTTGTTTTTCCCTTATGAAATCAGGGATAAATGTGGGTAAAGTGTCCTTTTTACCCTTAAAAAGTACTTTTACCCCTATCGAAAGTATTTTTACCCCTATTCATTTGGTATAACATTATTTAATTTTGCATCGAAGAAACCATAATAATGTTAACCATTTAAAAATTACATTATGAGAATTAACGCTATCTTATTTTGTGTTTCCGTTCTTTTTTCACTAATGATAACCTCATGTAATGGAAAGGAGGAAATTGAGAAGTGGCCTGAAAAGGGCAACTATTACGATCCAAGCAAGCCGATTGCGATGGAATCGATGTCTCCCAATTGGGGGCGAATTAATAACAATTTTGTGATTACCGGTAATTTCCCGCTCGATTTGAGTAAAATCAAGGTCTTTTTTGGTGGCGTAGAAGCGGTATTGGTCAACTGCGACGGACGCGACTTGTATGGATTGGTGCCCAAGCAACCGGCGGGAGTGAAAGAAATCACTATGGAAGTAGACGGACAGACTTATACATTGGACAATTTTACGTTCAAGTATTATCTGACTGAATCAGTAACTACCGTAGTCGGTAAGTTTGGTGAAGTTGACCCGCACGTGACAGGTACGCTTGATGAGGCCCGTCTGAACAGTACATCCCATTTGGCAGCTGTGGCCGGACAGGATGGCGACAACCTGATTGTATCCTGCGGTGGTTGGGCCGACAAAATCTATCTGGTGTCGTTCGACGACAATATGATGGTTCAGCTTACCGGTATCGGTTACATGGGTAGTGTGGCTACCAACAATTCGCGCGACGGAGTTGCGATTGTTGCCCGTGGTGATGGACAGATTTACACCGCTAAACGTAGCGACGGATGGACGTTGAATGCTACCGGTATTACTTATCCGTTCGCCGGAGGTAACAATCAGGGTAACATGAGCTTTGCCGAAGACGACCGTTATGTTTACGTCATGGGTGCCGATGGCTTGCATCAGATTGACTTGGAAAACAAAACGACTGAAATGATGTTCAACGTCAATCAGTTCTCTGCCGAATTTTCAGGTATCAACACATCACAATGGAGATACTACCTTACTTATAGTAAATATGACAAGGCTTTCTTCTGTTCTTATCCTGACAACAATGCTATTTTCAAATATTGGCAGGAAACGGATGGAACCTGGAAAGTAGAACGTTATGCTGGTTTCAAGGCTTCTTGGGAAGGTGACAACGTGACAGGCGACCGTCTGAACGACGCTGTGCTGAAGAATCCATGCGGTATGTGTGTCAACAGTAAAGGTGAACTTTATGTAGTTCTGCAAGGTGCGCACTGCATTGTGAAGATTGTAGGCCGTGAGGTTTCTCTCGTAGCCGGTCATCCTAATCAGAGTGGTAGAGTAAACGGTACGCCTACCGAGGCTTACTTCGACAATCCGCTCTGCATTGCTCTTGACGGTGAGGAAAACTTCTTTATTGGTGAAGACAATACAGGTGTAATACGTAAGATGACCATTGAATAACAAGCTTACACTACACTCGGGTTGAACACAAACTTATTATCAATATAACAATTAGTCAAAATGAAAATAAAACATATCATCATGTTCCTGGTAGCGTTGATCGCTTCGTATGGCGCGCTACATGCACAGGGGACCCTTTCAGCCTCCGGTACGGTGATGGACGAAAAGGGAGAGTTATTAATCGGTGTGACTATTTCGGTAAAGGAAAATCCTTCGCTGGGTGCTATCACCGATGTGGACGGACACTTTAAATTAGGTGGTATCAAGAGTGGGCAAACGCTGCAAGTTTCTTACATTGGTTACGAGACACAGACATTTAAAATAACGAAAAATATGAGCCAGATGCGGGTAGCGCTGAAAGAAAGCTCTACCATGGTGGACGAAGTCGTGATTACTTCTTCCGGTAAGGTACAGAAGAAGATCAACGTGACAGGTGCCGTCACTGGTGTCGAGGTGGCCCAACTGAAGGCGCCGGCAACTTCTGTCAGCAACATGCTGGGTGGCCGTGTGCCGGGTATCATCTCTGTCAATCGTAGTGGTGAGCCGGGTAACGACTTCTCCGAATTCTGGGTACGTGGTATCAGTACTTTCGGTGCCGGTTCCGGTGCTCTGGTGTTGATTGACGGTATCGAAGGCAACCTGAATACCCTCGACCCCGAGGATATCGAAAGCTTCTCCATCCTGAAGGACGCTTCCTCAACGGCTGTTTACGGTATCCGTGGTGCCAACGGTGTTGTATTGGTGACCACCAAGAAAGGTAAAGCCGGTAAACTGGAAGTCAATGTCAAGATGAATGCCGGTCTGTCTTACTCGCCGCGTATGCCGGAGTATGTAGACGCCGCTACCTATGCCGAACTTGCTAACGAAGCCTCTATCACCCGTGGCGGTGTGCCCATCTATTCCGACGTCGATCTGGCCCTGTTCCGGAGCCACATGGACCCCGACTTGCATCCCGACGTTAACTGGCGTGACGTTATTCTGAAAGACTATACCTGGAACCAGCAGTACTTCCTCAGTGCTTCGGGCGGTGGACAGGTAGCACGCTACTACATCAGTACCGGTTTTACGACCAAAGATGCCATCTTCAAGCAGGACAAGGGTGTGAACCAATACGATACGAATGTGAGATACAACAAATTCAACTTCCGTGCCAATGTCGATGTGAACGTCACCCCGACAACTACCCTCTCGCTGAACGAAGAGACTTATATCGTTACACAGAATTATCCGGGTTACGGTGGCAATAACAGCGATGTGCTGTGGCAGGCACAAGCCAATCTGACACCGGTCACCGTGCCGATGTTGTATACCGGAGGTCAGGCACCCGGTTACGGTTCCGAAAAGAATACAATCAGTCCCTATGTACTGATGAACATGATGGGTTACCAGAAGTTCTATTCCAACAACAACAAGATTACGATGCAGCTGACTCAGGATCTGAAGGCCATTACTCCGGGTCTGTCCGTGATGGGTCTGTTCAACTTCGATGGTAACAGCAACATGACGGAAACCCGTGGAAAGCAGCCTGCTATTTATTATGCCAACGGACGTAATCGCGACGGTTCGCTCAATTTGGAGAAAGTTTCCGAAGCTATAGAACCTTATTTCAGTCGTGGTATGTATGTCGATCGTAAATACTACTTCGAGTTCAGAGTCAACTACGACCGTGTGTTCAACAAAGTTCACCGTGTCGGTGCCCTTGTCAACGCTTATTGGCAGGATTACACTAAATCCGAATGGTTGCAGTTACTGACTGCCATCCCCAAGCGCTACAACAGTTACGCCAGCCGTTTCTCTTATTCGTACAACGATATTTATATGGCCGAATTCAACATGGGTTACACCGGTTCCGAGGCCTTCGAAAAAGGCAAGAAGTTCGGATGGTTCCCTGCCATATCGTTGGGTTGGTCGCCCACGCAGTACAAGTGGTATCAGGACCGTAACTTCTTTGTCAACTATTTCAAGATCAGAGCTTCGTATGGTGTTGTTGGTAACGATAAACTGACGTGGGATGATTCTGTACGTTTCCCGTACCTGACGTTGGTGGGAACGGGTGGTTCTGGTGTTTGGAACAACGGAAGTGGTTTGATCGAGACCCAGGTCGGTTCGAGCAACCTGCGCTGGGAGAAAGCCAAGAAGTATAACTTAGGTATCGATATGCGTTTCTTCCACGAGCGTTTCGACATGACGGTCGACTTCTTCAAAGATATTCGTTCGGGTATCTATCAGCGCCGTGAAAGTGTTCCCGATGAAGTAGGTCTGCCTTCAATGCCTTGGGCCAATGTGGGTGCGATGAAAAGTTGGGGTGCCGATGGTCACATCTCTTATACCCAGCCGTTGGGCGACAACGACAAGTACTTGGTGGTACGTGCCAATTATACCCAGTCCATGAACGAAATTACCAACTATGAGGAAGCCATCCAGCGTTATCCGTATAAGACAAAGGTTGGTTATCAGAGCGAAATCAGTCGTGGTCTGATTGCTTTGGGACTCTTCAAGGATCAGGCAGACATCGACAACAGTCCGATCCAGCAGTTTGGTACTTATATGCCGGGTGACATCAAGTACAAGGATGTGAACGGTGACGGTTATGTGAACAGTGATGACGAAGTACCTTTGAAGTATTCGTACGTTCCGCAGATTCAGTACGGTTTTGCTACGGAGTTTAACTGGAAGAACTTCAATCTCAGTGTGCTGTTCGAAGGTGTCAGCCGTGTGACTTATTTCCATGGCGGCTCCATGTACCAACCCTTCTCTGGTGGAACAATCGGTAACGTGATTACAGATTTTGCTGATCCTGCCAACCGCTGGATTTCCCGTGAAATCTCCGGTACGGCCGAAACCGAGAATCCGAATGCCAAGTATCCGCGTCTGTACTATGGAGGTAGCAACAACAACAGCCAGAAATCTACGTTCTGGTTGACCGACGGTTCTTACCTCCGTCTGAAGAACGTACAGATCTCTTATTCGTTGAAGAACCGGTTCTTCTCGAAACTCGGTCTGCAGAAGGCTACCATCAGTCTGATAGGTGAAAACCTGGCTGTATGGTCGAAGGAAAAACTGCTTGATCCCTCTCAGGCTGGTGAGAATGGAACCAAATATCCTATCCAGCGAATTTATACATTACAATTGAACCTCAACTTCTAAACATAGAAACAGAGCATTATGGTAAATCTTACTATCTATAAGAAAAAGTTTTGGCAGGTGGGCAAGGCTGCTTCCCTGATAGCCTTTGCAGCTGCCAGCATGATGATGGGTTCTTGCGAGAACTACCTCGATATCGAGAAGTATGTCTACGACCAGACGACCCTTGACTCCATTTTCCTTTCACGTGAAAGAACCGAACAATATATCAACGGTGCGGCATCCTTGATCCCTGACGAATCTGCGCTGACGGGTAATGATTGGGGTATGGGAGCCTGTCTTCCTTCCGGATTGGGTACCGATGAATTTATTATTCCGTTTGTGATGCCGGCCAATGCCATCTTGTACGACGAAGTAACTGAATTGGATGTTAAATTTAATCCTTGGGGTAATTGTTACAAGGGCATCCGCAGGGCAAACATTGTCTTACAGAACATCGACCGTAACGAAGAACTGACAGAAATGGAGATGCGAGACTTCCGGGGGCGTGCCTACTTCCTGCGTGCTTACTTCTATTATTATCTGATGCGTCTTTACGGTCCGGTTGTTCTTGTGCCCGATACTCCGATCGACACCGACTCCGAGGAAACTTCTTTTCCGCGTGCTACGTACGATGAATGTGTAGCGAAGGTTTGTGCCGACCTGGATATGGCTATCGAATATTTGTCCGACAATCGTATCGAGTCGTTGCAATACATTCCGACCCGTGGTGCGGCAATGGCGTTGAAAGCTCGCGTGCAATTATTTGCTGCCAGTCCGCTGTTCAATGGTAATACCTATTATTCCGATTGGCAGACAGAGGAAGGTAAACACTTTATTTCTCAGGAAGTAGATAACAGCAAGTGGGGAAAGGCCGCGGCTTCGTTCAAGCGTGTTATCGATACGGGTAAATATGAACTTCATACTGTTGATAAGATTGTGAATACCTTGGGTACAGGTACTTTACCATTGCCCAGTACGGTGTCCGATGCCAATTTCCCCGACGGTGCTGGCGATATCGATCCCTATAAGTCATATAAGACGTTGTTTGACGGTACTTATCAGGCTTATCAGGTAAAGGAGTACATTTTGTATAATCCAAGTTCAATGGCCGCAGGAGCCGGTTGCGGTGATTATCGTATGGTGATGCCTGCCAAGTTAGGTGGTAATGCTACGTTGAGTGTAACTTTGGATATGATTGATGAGTTCCGTATGGCCGACGGACGTCCCTTCAGCGAAGCGACCGATGCTGAAAAATCCGGTGATCCTATCGGACAGGGTCTGACTTTCTCGTCCGATTATCTGGTGTCTGATCAATGTGCACAACGCGACTGGAACCGTGAGCCACGTTTCTACGCTTCTGTTGGTTTCAATGCTTGTGTATGGCCTACTACTTCGCACCGCGATGCTGGTGCTGGTACCCGTAACTATGTGTGCGATTACTATAGTGGTGGTTCGGGTTCCGACTTGAATAACAATAACTATCATAACCGTACGGGTTATACAAGCCGTAAATTTGTGCATCAGGACGACTGTGTCTTTTGGAACGGTTCAATTAAGGCCAAGACTTTCCCGGTGATTCGTTATGCTGAAGTGTTACTGGGCTACGTGGAGGCAATGAACGAAATGGAAGGCTCGTATACCGACGAGGCGACCGGTATCACCGTATCGCGCAACGTGGACGAAATGGTGAAGTACTTCAACATGATCCGTTACCGTGCCGGACAGCCGGGTATAACGGCTGCTGATGCCCAAGATCGTGATAACATGCGTAAGATCATCAAGCACGAGTACCAGATAGAGTTTGCCTTCGAGGGGCACCGTTACTGGGATCTGCGCCGCTGGAAGGATGCTTACGATGCTTATAACAAACCGGTAAGAGGCCTCGACGTCAGTGCAACCTCGGCTCAGCGCAATCAGTTCTATACCGAGCGTGTATGGAGCACCGAGAAGACCATGAACCGCGTGTTCAACAACAAGATGTACCTGTGGCCTTTGGATAGATACGTACTGCAGAGAAACGGTAAGTTAGTGCAGAATCCGGGCTGGTAATTAACAATATTAATAGTGTGACAAATTCAGATAATTAGATATGAAAAAATTGGCTTTTTTATCGGCTGTGCTGTTAGCAGCAAGCATGGTCGGATGCGACAATAGAATACCTATGGAGGAGGAACAGTATCCGAGATCGGTATATTTGGTGGGTGCCGGTGAAACGATGATCAACCGTGATCTGAACATCGGTTACGATGTTGACACCATTTATGCATCGGTGGCGGTGAGCGGTTCGCTTTCTACACCGAGCGATGTGGTAGCTACCGTTGTTGAATCGCCCGAGAGTGTAGATGCCTATAACAACAAGGAACTGGGTTCTGACGATATCCATTACCGCAATCCGGGGGCAGGAATTTATTCCTTCCCTCAGGAGAACGTAGTGGTGAAAAAAGGAGAGGTGTATGGTACTTATCCCATTCTGATTGATCCATCTACCTTGCATATTGATTCGCTCTACATGATTGCTCTGAAGTTGGAATCGGTTTCGCAGTTTGCTAAGTCAGAGGAAGATACCGTGGTGAAGATCCGTCTGAACCTGATGAACAAGTATTCCGGACTGTACTACATGGATGGTGTCATCAAGCCTTTGGATAACTTGAAGGATTCTCTTATTTACAAGACTAACCGTAATGCACAGGCTGTGATTGATGGAAACACGGTACGTGTTTATCACCAGAAAAATGAGTGGTCGAAAGGTGCTACGGATTATCGTCCGGGTTACTGCTTCAACATCACGGTAAACGAGGACAATTCGTTGACTCTGAAACCGTGGGATAAGTTCGACCTGATAGAAGGTGGTGGTACGTACTACGAAGATATGGAAGTCTACGACCTGTGGTATAAGTTCAGAGACGAAGGCCGGGAATGGATAACCCGTGGTTTCCTCTACAAAGACCGTCAGGGTGACGATGAGTTACGCGAGATTACCGACTGGATGGAAGAGCATCGCGTATACGATAATTGATTGATATAAGGGACAGGTATTAGTTTTTATATTCTTTATTACCCTTTTTTTAAGATGAAGACAATCGTATCTGCATTATTTTAGCATTTGTGTTTGTGATGAATGTAAGTGCGTGGCAATAATGCCGGATACGATTGTTTGTTTTTAGGATGTACTGGATTTGCGGATCCGACGGAGTGAGTTTTCATTCTATTTTGTTTACCTTTAAAATAATATGTAATTATGAAAACGAAGTATTTTTTCTGTTGGGCATTCTTTCCCTTTTTTTATTGAGCTCTTGAGTTAGAAAATCTGGATTTTATTCTGACTAATTCATGGATTGTAAAACCTAATTTATTTTTTAACATGAGAGCAATTATTTCTGCATTCTTTCTGGTATTGGTATTTGTGACGGATATCAACGCCTGGCAGGTGGTGCCGGATTCGATTGTTCGTTATTTCGAGAAAGAATTGTTGCACTTCCCGCAGGAGAAGATGAGCATACATACCGATCGCGGTGTGTATCTGGCCGGAGAGCGGGTGTGGTTCAGGGTACATGTAGTAGATGCGCTGACGCTGCTACCGGCCAATGCAAGCCGCTACGTGTATGTGGAACTGATAGCCCCTACGGGGAGTTTGGTGAAACGCGTCAAGATACGGCCCGACGACAAAGGAAGTTTCGGCGGCTATCTCGACATTGATGAAAATCTGCCGGAAGGATATTACACCATCAGGGCTTATACACAGTTCATGCGAAATGTGGGTGAAGACTATTATGCACACAAGTCGGTGTTCATCTCGACCCCCGCTTCGCAGGAACTGAAACCTCACGTAGTGATTACGGAACAGGGGGAAGATCTGAAAACCCGCATTTATTTTTCGACCGAGGCAGACGAAACAGATACGATTGTGCCACAGCAGGTACTCGTTTTTGCCGATGGTGACCGGGGTGGAAAGGGCGACCATCTGAAATTCAAAAACGGAGTGGCTGAATATACATTTAAAGAAAAAGAAGTCAATAAATCCCGAACATATCTGTTACAGGCCATTTATAATAATAAAATAGCCGAATGTTATCTGTCGCTGCCTTTCGATGACAGCGATTTCAGCGTGACATTCTTTCCGGAAGGAGGAACGGCCGTTCTTTCTTCTCCATCCAAAATCGCATTCAAGGCCATCGGTACCGACGGATTGTCGGTAGATGTGGAAGGCGAGGTGAAGGACGAAGAAGGAAATGTGTGCACCACTTTCCGCAGTACGCACTTGGGAATGGGTAGCTTTACGCTGAACTGTATGCCCGGCAAGCGGTATGTTGCCCACTGCAAGACCGGCAACGGGGTAGAGAAGGAGTTTGAACTGCCTGTCGCTTCGGAACAGGCTGTTTCCGTTAATACGTTGTGGCTCAACGACGTGTTGCGTGTCAGCCTGAACCGTTCGCCTCTCAATGCAAATCGGCAAAACCTGACGTTAGTGGCCCAGTTGCGCGGATTGGTGCTTTATGCCAAGCCGTGGGACAACAAGCGTGAGTTTATCGATTTTTCTAAAGATTTTTTCCCGGCGGGCATTGTGCACTTTATCCTGATAGACGAGAATTGCAACATCTTGAGCGAACGTTTAGTGTTTTCGCGGCAGGACGACGCAGTGGCAGCCGTAACACTGAATCCTGATCAACTCGATTATACTCCGCGTCAGAAAGTGGTACTTGAACTGACCCTGAAAGATGTGTACGGCAATCCGCTGGAAGGCAACTTTTCGATGTCGGTAGTGGATAAGGCGGACGTACAACCCGACACGACTTCGAACATCCTTTCGACCCTGTTGCTGACATCGGAGCTGAAAGGTTATATCGAGCAACCTGCCGGTTACATGAAGAAAGATAAGAGAACCGAATACAATTTGGATCTACTGATGATGACGCAGGGATGGCGCCGGTACAACGTACCGGAGATTCTGAAGGGGCATACGACGGAGACGCTTCCCTATCCGGTAGAACTGAGCGACGTGGTGACCGGTAGAGTGGAAGGACTCGTGTCGGCATCGAAGAATGCCAATATCTCGCTGATTGCCCTGAAGGATTCGGTGATAGGCACGGAGATGACGGTAGTGGATAGCGAAGGAATGTTTCGCTTCGACCGGCTGGAATATCCTGAAAATACCCAATATCTGGTACAGGCATTGAAGCCCAAGGGTTCGCGTAACTTGTATATTGCGTTGGATTCGTGCAAACCCCTTCCACAACCTGACTTGAAGTTGTTGGTGCCCCGCATGAAAAAGAAGGTGGAGTATAACTACATGCAGAAGATGGACATGAAATACACTATCGAAAACGGTATGCGGGTATATAATCTGTCGGAGGTGCTGATTACGGCCCGCCGGAAGACCAAAGAAAGGCCCTCTTCACCTTTTTATTCCGAAATATTTGAGCCGGAGGTACTGACGTCGGAAGATGTTGATAGGCAAAATATTCTTTCTGTGCTCGACTTGGTACGCCGCCTGCCGGGACTGACGATAGACAGTGAAGGCAAGGTGAAGTATTACAGGGAAACGGCAAAGGGCGTTTCGCCGATGGTGTTGCTTGACAACGTTCCTTACGATGACTTCAACTACGAGCGGCTGAATGTAAACGATATCGAGAATCTGTTTTTTGCGTCTCCGTTAACAATGACTGTTGTCTATGGCTCGCGCGCCCGGGCAGGTGCCATTGTCATCACAACTAAGGAAGGATTCGTTCAAAAGAATACGTTGAACAAGAACATGAGCATTGTGACGCCGCTGGGCTATCAGCAGGAGGTAGAGTTTTACGCACCGGTGTACGACACGAAGGAGAAGCTGGAGTCGCGTTCGCGCGACTTGCGTTCGACCATCTACTGGAATCCGTCGGTGGTGGCCGATGCCGAGGGCAGGGCGCATGTGGAGTTCTATGCGGCCGACTCGCCCGTCGACTACCGAGTGGTGGTGGAAGGTGTGTGCCAGAACGGGGTGATTATCTCTTCCAGTTCGTCGATGGTTCCCGAGTGATTTTAGTGGACGAGGTGGCGAGTAATAAGTTGGGCTTTTGAAATTATAATTAATTAGAAATCATAAGATGAAAAGACTTGTATCTGTATTTTTTTTAGCATGTATGTTGCTGACGGATCTCAACGCCCGATGCGTAGTGCCGGACACGATTGTTCGTCTTTTCGAGAAGGAACTGTCTCACTTTCCGCAGGAGAAGATGAGCATACATACCGATCGGGGTGTGTATCTGGCTGGTGAGCGGGTGTGGTTCAGAGTGCATGTAGTGGATGCGCTGACAATGGTGCAGGCCAATGCAAGCCGTTACGTTTATGTAGAACTGACAGCCCCTACGGGGAGCTTGATAAAACGTATCAAGATAAGACCCGATGACAAAGGAAGTTTCGGCGGCTATCTCGACATTGATGAGGAGCAACCGGAGGGATATTACACCATCAGGGCCTATACACAGTTTATGCGGAACGTCGGTGAAGATTATTTTGCGCACAAGTCGGTGTTTATCTCGACACCCGCTGCGCAGGAACTGAAGCCTCACGTAGTGATTACGGAGCATGGGAAAGACCTGAAAACCCGCATTTATTTTTCTAGCGAGACAGACAACACGGACACAATCGTACCACAGCAAGTACTCGTTTTTGCCGATGGTGACCCGGATGGAAAGGGGGATCATCTGAAATTCAGAAACGGAGTGGCTGAATATACATTCAAAGAAAAAGAAGTCAATACATCCCGAACATATCTGTTACAGACCATTTACAATAATAAGATAGCCGAACGTTATCTGTCGTTGCCTTTCGATGATAGCGATTTCAGCGTGACATTCTTCCCGGAAGGAGGAACGGCCGTTCTTTCTTCACAGTCGAAGATCGCTTTCAAGGCCATTGGTACCGACGGATTGTCGGTGGACGTGGAAGGCGAGGTGAAAGACGAGGAAGGAAAGGTGTGCACCACTTTCCGCAGTACACACTTGGGAATGGGTAGCTTTACGCTGAACTGTATGCCCGGCAAGCGGTATGTTGCCCATTGCAAGACCCGTGAAGGGGTAGAGAAGCTGTTTGAACTGCCGGTAGCTTCGGAGCAGGCCATCGCCGTTAACACGCTGTGGCGCAACGACGTGTTGCGTGTCAGCCTGAACCGTTCGCCTCTCAATGCAAATCGGCAGGACCTGACGCTGGTGGCCCAGCTGCGCGGGCTGGTACTTTATGCCCAGCCGTGGGACAACAGTCGCAGGTATATCGACTTTGAAAGAGATTTTTTTCCGGCGGGTATTATACACTTTATCCTGATAGACGAGAATCGCAACATTCTGAGCGAACGTCTGGTGTTTTCGCGGCAGGATAATGCAGTGGCAGCCGTAACACTGAATCCTGATCAGTCCGATTATACTCCGCGTCAGAAAGTGGCACTTGACCTGACCTTGAAAGATGTGTATGGTAATCCGTTGGAAGGTAACTTTTCGATGTCGGTAGTGGACAAGGCGGATGTACAACCTGACACAACGTCGAACATCGTCTCTACATTGTTGCTGACTTCAGAGCTGAAAGGCTATATCGAACAACCTGCCAGCTACTTGAAGAAAGACAGGAAAACCGAATACAACCTGGACTTGCTGATGATGACCCAGGGATGGCGCCGATACAATGTACCGGAAATCCTGAAAGGACATACGACGGAAACACTTCCCTATCCGGTGGAACTGGGTGACGTGGTGACCGGAAAAGTAGAAGGTTTTTTTTCGGCATCAAAAGGTGCTTATCTGTCGTTGCTTGCACTGAATGATTCTGTGATAGGAACAACCGTGACCAAGGCTGATACAGAAGGGGTATTTCGCTTTGATGGGTTGGAATATCCTGAAGATACAAAATACATTATACAAGCTCAGAAATCAAAAGGTTCACGGAACGTATTTATTGAAATAGATTCGTGTAGGGCATTCCCGCAGTCTGATCTGAAGCTCTTGCCTCCACGGCTGGAAATGAAAGTAGAACACAATTATGTGCAGAAGATGGATATGAAGTATACCATTGAAAATGGAATGCGGGTTTACAATTTGTCGGAAGTGTTGATTACGGCTCGGAGAAAACCGGTAGTGGAAACCAGTTCGCCTTACTATTCCGTTTCGACTTCGAAAGTCATAACATCGGAAGAAATAGAGAAAGGACATTTCCTTTCTGTACTGGATATTGTGCGACGCCTGCCGGGTATTATAGTAAGTGGTACTGACGTGACATATCGAGGAGGAACACCGATGGTACTGCTTGATAATGCACCAACCGAAGTTTTTAGTTATGATTGGTTGGATGTAGACAATATTGCTGATATTTTCTTTTCACCTCCTACTACGGTCGGTCCCATTTTCGGGGCGCGTGCCATGTCGGGCGCTATTGTCATCACGACCAAAAAAGGATTCGTCCAAAAGAATACGCTGAACAAGAACATGGGGATTGTGACGCCGCTGGGCTATCAGCAGGAGGTAGAGTTCTACTCGCCGGTGTATGATACGAAGGAGAAGCTGGAGTCGCGTTCGCGTGATTTGCGTTCGACCATCTATTGGAATCCGTCGGTAGTGGCTGATGCTGAAGGCAGGGCACATGTGGAATTTTATGCGGCCGATTCGCCCGTCGACTACCGGGTGGTAGTGGAAGGTGTGTGCAAGAACGGTATGATTATCTCTTCCAGTTCGTCGATGCTTCCTGAGTAACTGTTAAACCTTGACAACAGCATACGGATATTATATTCCCCAGTTAGGAAATGGAAGTTCCCTAACTGGGGAATTGTTTTTTCCTAACTAGGAAATTACTTTTTCCTAACTGGGAAAAAAATAGTATACTGGAGACGTGTGTCTTTTGTCTTTTCCTGATTTAACGAGACGCTTTTTTATTTTATAAACTATAATAGTAGACATTTTGTCTTTGATACGGTTTCGTTCACTTTGGTATCAGTGCAGGTCGGCGGTATGCATCTTGAAGTCTTGCGGAGTGATACCGGTTTCCCTTTTGAATATGCTGATGAAGTGTGAACAGTCGTCGTATCCCAGCTCTGCAGCCACATCTCTGATGGATATGTCCTTGATGGTAAGCATTTGCTGTGCTCTTTCTATTTTCCGTTGTATGATGTAATGGGTTGGAAGGGTTTTCATTTTTTCCTTGAACAGACGGGTGAAATAGCCTTTGCACAGACAGGCTTCTTTAGCAAGGTCTTCGACACTGATCTTCTTGTCCAGGTTCTTCTGTATCATAATCAGCGTCTTTTTGATGCGGTTGTCGATATCGTCCTCTTTGGGTTTGGCTTCCTTCATAAATTTGGCGATGAGCTGGAACAGGATGCCCCTTGATTCCAGTTTCAGAGTAATATCCCGCTGTTCATTGCGTGTGATGTACTTGGATAAAGTCTGGTCGTTGTCGTATGATCTGGGATCGGATTTGGGTAATGCCATGGAAGGATTCAGTTCGCATAACCGTTTTACCAGTTCCAGGTCGATGGATTCTCCTTTAATTTCGACGGGAAAATTGTAGTCGTCCATGAAACTTGACTCAAATTCCAGTTTCTCGTATATATGTATATAATAATGTTCGAAATGTTCCTCGCAGCTATAGCTGTGCAAGGTAAACGAAGGAATCATGTACATGTGGTCTGGTTTGAGCTGATACTCTCCGGAAGGCAGAATGATTTTGGCATGTCCTTTGGTTACATAATAGATTCGTGTGAAAGGACTGGTGACATTTTGCCAGTTCCAGTCGGCATTGTGAATGGCCAATCCGACGTTGAGCGTCAATGGATGGAAAATATCAATCTTTTTCATGGTATAAATTATTGGTTTAAGTGATATCACAAAATTAAGGGTTTGGAGATTGTTTGCCTCATAATAGTGTAACAAAAACCTTTGACTACGTAACATCACGGCAAAAAAAAGGTAATATACTGTTAATGGAAGTAAAAACGTGGCCTTTAAATCATGAATGAAGGGGTAAAAAAGTGTTTTAGTAGAGTGAATGTATCAGATAATACATAGCTTGTCATGGATGGATTTTTACGGCAAAATTGGCTTGTTTTGACAAGATTCGTTATCCGTTTTTCAGCTGAATGCAGGATGTATTTCCTAAAAATTCCCTTTGGACTTGCGGAAGCTGATGCGGGTTTCGGGCAGGGACAATGCAATGCTTGGTTTAGATCGTCAGACAGGATCTCCGGCATTGCTAAAGATGTGCTTCGGGCTTACATTATCCTTAAATCTCCTTAACAGAATCCCTGTAAATCACTTTTTATTTGTTATTTTGCACCAAATTTAGGTGTATTGCAGCCTGACGGTTTGGGATGCATCGTTATTTGGTAGAACGTTCGATGAATAAACTCACTATAAAATCTTGTCCGGTATGCGGCAGCACACAGTTGGAACGTGCGTTGACATGCGTTGACCATTACGCTTCGGGCGAGGTATTCCACTTATGTCGTTGCCAGAATTGCGGTTTTCTGCTGACACAGGATTTTCCTGTTGAGGCGGAGATAGGCCGTTATTATGAAACTCCGGACTATATTTCGCATTCTGATACCCGGAAAGGGGCGATGAACTCGGTTTATCACTGGGTGCGCAGTTACATGCTGAAGCGTAAGGCGAGGCTGGTGATGCACGAAGCACACCGGCGGGAAGGGCGATTGCTGGATATAGGTACCGGTACCGGTTACTTTGCCGACACCATGCGCCGTCAGGGCTGGCAGGTGGAAGCGGTAGAGAAGAACGAGGGAGCACGGAAGTTTGCTAAAGAACATTTTAATCTGGATGTAAAGCCTGATACGGCTTTATTGGACTACGAACCCGCTTCGTTCGACGTGATTACGCTGTGGCATGTGATGGAGCATCTGGAGCACCTGAACGAGACGTGGGAACGGCTGTATTCGTTGCTGACAGAGAAGGGAGTGTTGATTGTGGCTGTGCCTAACTGTTCGTCGTACGATGCACAAAAGTACGGCGCCTATTGGGCTGCTTACGATGTGCCCCGTCATTTGTGGCATTTTACGCCTTCTACGATTCATCATCTGGCTGCCAATCATGGTTTTATCATGGCCGAAAGACATCCTATGCCTTTTGATGCTTTCTATGTGTCGATGCTTACCGAGAAACATATGCGTCATTCGTGTGCATTTCTGCGTGGAATGTTTACGGGTACGTTGGCGTGGTTCAGTTCGCTGGTCAGGAAGGAGCGGAGCAGTTCGATGATTTATGTGTTCCGGAAGAAAAAAGAGACGGACAGATGATGCGGACAGTATAAAAAGAAAGGAAACAGGAGAATGGCAGGTAAATCTAAAAATAATTTGGTTTCGGGCTTCGACATGCAGTTTGTCACGTCGAGCATCAGCACGACGCTGGTCTTGCTGTTGCTGGGGCTGGTTGTGTTTTTCGTATTGGCTGCCCATAATCTTTCGGTATACGTGAAGGAAAACATCAGTTTTTCTATTCTTATCAGTGACGAGATGAAGGAAGCGGATATCCTGAAACTTCAGAAGCGCCTTGATAAAGAGGCATTTGTGAAGGAAACGGAATATATCTCGAAAAAGCAGGCACTTCGCGAACAGACTGAGGCAATGGGGACTGATCCTGAAGAATTTTTGGGTTATAATCCTTTTACAGCTTCTATTGAGATAAAACTGCATTCCGATTATGCCAATTCGGACAGCATTGCCAAGATAGAGAAACTGATAAAGAAGAACTCCAATATTCAGGAAGTTTTGTATCAGAAGGAGCTGATTGATGCCGTGAATGATAACATACGGAATATCAGTCTGTTGTTGCTCGGACTGGCAGCTATACTGGCTCTTATATCGTTTGCCCTTATCAACAATACCATCCGTCTGGCTATCTATTCCAAACGTTTTCTGATTCATACCATGAAGCTGGTAGGTGCCAGCTGGGGCTTTATCAGGCGTCCTTTCCTGCGGCGTAACTTCTGGATAGGTGTGCTGGCGGCATTTGTAGCAGATTGTATTCTGTGGGCGGCTGCTTACTGGCTGGTGTCGTACGAACCGGAACTGATCAGGGTGGTTACTCCCGATGTCATGATGCTGGTATCGGCTGCAGTATTGTTGTTTGGGGTGCTGATAACTTATTTGTGTGCCTTGTTGTCCATCAACAAATACCTGAGGATGAAGGCAGGCACGTTGTATCAGATATAGTTTGTGAATTTTTAAGTTTGTGAGTTTTTTAGTTGATGCAAAGCAATAACTCGCAAACTGATGAACTTACAAACTCATAAACTTACAAACTTAGAAACTTAATAATAAAATAAAAGAAATGGATAAACGGAAATTTGCTTTCGATAAAACTAATTTCATTTTGCTGGCTATCGGTATGCTGGTGGTGATTGTGGGTTTTATCCTGATGACCGGTCCTTCGTCTACACCGACGAACTTCGAACCGGACATTTTCAGTGTGAGACGGATTAAGGTAGCTCCAGTAGTGTGTCTGCTGGGCTTTGTGTTTATGATATATGCAGTGCTTCGCTCCCCCAAGGATAAGGGTGTGTCGCAGGAGAAAGATCATCTGACTGAATGAGCTATATGGGAGATTTGACTATATGGGAGGCAATCGTTATTGCCATTGTGGAAGGACTGACGGAATTCTTGCCTGTTTCTTCTACAGGACACATGATTATAACCCAGAATATGTTGGGAGTGGAAAGTACTGAGTTTGTCAAAGCTTTTACGGTAATTATACAATTTGGGGCTATCCTCTCGGTCGTGTGCCTGTATTGGAAGCGTTTTTTCCGTCTGAATCATACACCTGCTCCTCAAGGAGCATCATCTTTGCGTCGTTTGCTACATAAGTTCGATTTTTATTGGAAACTGCTTGTTGCCTTTATACCGGCTGCTTTACTGGGCTTTTTGTTCAGCGACAAAATAGATGCGTTGCTCGAAAGTGTGGTGGTGGTGGCCGTGATGCTTGTGATAGGTGGTATCTTCATGCTGTTTTGTGACCGTATTTTCTCCAAAGGAAGCGAGCAGACGGAGCTGACGGAAAAGCGTGCTTTCCTCATCGGTCTGTTTCAATGTATAGCTATGATACCCGGAGTTTCCCGTTCGATGGCTACGATTGTAGGTGGTATGGCTCAGAAACTTACACGCAAAGCTGCAGCAGAGTTTTCCTTCTTCCTGGCTGTCCCTACCATGTTTGCGGCTACGGCTTATAAGGTTTTGAAACTGTTTTTGGAAGGTGGAACAGAGATTGTTGTCAACAACCTGCCTGCCTTGCTTGTAGGCAACGTGGTTGCGTTTGTGGTGGCATTGCTGGCTATCAAGTTCTTTATTAGTTTTGTAACGAAATATGGATTCAAGGCTTTTGGTTGGTATCGCATTGTTGTAGGGGGAGGTATTTTGGTTATGTTGTTGTGCGGGTACTCACTGGAAGTGTTATAAGGAGCAATGATGGATTTTAAAGAAGGAGAAGTATTATATTTCAATAAGCCGTTGGGCTGGACTTCGTTCAAGGTAGTGGGTCATGCACGGTACCACATTTGCCGGAGGCTGGGTATAAAGAAGCTGAAGGTAGGCCATGCCGGAACGCTCGACCCTCTTGCTACGGGCGTGATGATTGTCTGTACGGGTAAAGCGACAAAACGCATCGAAGAGTTTCAATATCATACGAAAGAGTATATTGCTACCATCCGGTTGGGAGCTACGACTCCTTCTTATGACCTGGAACATGAGATTGATGCCACTTATCCTACCGAACACATTACGAAAGAACTGGTGGAGGAGACGCTGAAAAAGTTTGTAGGCGAAATACAACAGGTGCCGCCGGCCTTTTCGGCCTGTATGGTAAACGGTACACGGGCTTACGACCTTGCCCGCAAGGGGAAAGAAGTGGAACTGAAGCCCAAATTGCTGGTGATTGATGAAATAGAACTGTTGGAATGCAACCTGCCCGAAATAAAAGTACGGGTCGTGTGCAGCAAAGGAACATATATCCGTGCCTTGGCACGTGATATAGGAGAGGCTCTGAACAGCGGGGCGCACCTGACGGCATTGCAGCGTACCCGTGTGGGCGATGTGCGTATCGAAGACTGCCTGGATCCGCTGGATTTCAGACAGTGGATAGACCAGCAGGAGATTTCTTCATCAGACGAAGCGGTGCAGCAGGATGGAGCTCCGGCTGCGGAAAAGAATATTCAATAAACCTCATATAAAAAAGGAAAGATATGAAACTGTCGCAATTTAAATTCAAACTTCCCGAAGAGAAGATTGCTTTGCATCCGACAAAGTATAGAGACGAGTCGCGCCTGATGGTGCTTCACAAAAAGACGGGTAAAATTGAACATCGTATGTTCAAGGATATTCTGGACTATTTTGACGACAAGGATGTGTTTATCTTCAACGACACAAAGGTGTTTCCTGCCCGCCTGTATGGCAACAAGGAAAAGACCGGTGCACGTATCGAGGTGTTTCTGTTGCGCGAACTGAACGAAGAATTGCGTTTGTGGGACGTACTGGTCGATCCTGCCCGCAAAATCCGTATCGGTAATAAACTTTATTTTGGCGATGATGATTCGATGGTGGCCGAAGTGATTGACAACACCACTTCGCGTGGCCGTACGCTTCGTTTCCTTTACGACGGACCTCATGATGAGTTCAAGAAGGCATTGTATGCGTTGGGCGAGACACCGCTGCCACACAGCATCATCAACCGTCCGGTAGAGCCGGAAGACGCTGAACGGTTCCAGTCTATTTTTGCACGGAACGAGGGAGCCGTTACCGCCCCTACCGCTAATCTGCACTTCAGTCGCGAGCTGATGAAACGTATGGAAATCAAGGGTATCGATTTTGCCTTCATCACGCTTCATGCCGGTTTGGGCAACTTCCGTGATATAGACGTGGAAGACCTGACCAAGCACAAGACCGATTCCGAGCAGATGATTGTAAACGAAGAAGCCGTACGTATTGTGAACCATGCCAAGGACCTGAACAAGCAGGTATGTGCGGTGGGAACAACCGTGATGCGTGCCATTGAGAGTACGGTAAGTACGGACGGACACCTGAAGGAGTACGACGGATGGACCAACAAGTTCATCTTCCCGCCATACGACTTTACGGTGGCTACCTCTATGGTTTCCAACTTCCACATGCCGCTTTCTACACTGCTGATGATTGTGGCTGCTTTCGGAGGCTACGAGCAGGTGATGGAAGCTTACGATGTGGCATTGAAAGAAGATTATCGTTTCGGTACTTACGGCGATGCGATGCTGATAACCGACAGATAACTTTTAAATGAAGAATGAAGAACGAAGAATGAAGACTATACCTTTGTGTAGAAAATCAAAAAGGGGGGTGAGCGAAGCTGATGAAGAAGGATCAGACGTTTTCGGTGAAGGTCGGGATGAATCTATGTCCGGTGCTGCAGCCGAACCGCAAGCAAATTCTTCATTCTTCATTCCTCATTCTTCATTTACCTACTATCTGGGCTTGGGTACTAACTTAGGAGACAAACAACAGAATCTGCAACGGACAGTAGAACTGATAGGCGAACGGATAGGGGAGGTGGTTTCCTTGTCCTCCTTTTATGTGACAGCTCCGTGGGGATTCTCTTCGGAAAACAGTTTTCTGAATGCAGCGGTTTGTGTAAGGACCGGACTGCCTCCTTTGGAAGTATTGCAAGTGACCCAGAGATTGGAACAAGAGCTGGGGCGTACACACAAATCTGTGGATGGAGTATACTCCGACCGCCTGATAGACATCGACTTGCTGCTTTGCTTCGATGCTAACGGTACTCTTGTCCGTATACAGACTCCGCAACTGGTAATTCCTCATCCACTGATGCAGGAACGGGAGTTCGTGATGAATCCTTTGCGGGAGATTGCACCGGAAGTGGTGCGGCAATTACCTTTTTCTGAATGAATCTCTACCATTTTAATCTATATTTTTATGAAAAAACTTATTTGTATTTGCTTGCTTTTGGCGGCCTTTATAGGGGTAAAAGCGCAGGAGAACGATAAATTTACCGTATTGCAATGGAACATCTGGCAGGAAGGAACAAAAGTGAAGGGTGGCTATGATGCCATTGTGAACGAAATCGTTCGTCTGAAACCCGATTTTGTGACTTTCAGCGAAGTGCGGAATTATAATAATACGCGTTTCTGCGACCGTATTGTAGAGTCATTGCGCCAAAAGGGTGAAACGTATTATTCCTTTTACAGTTACGACTCCGGGCTGTTGAGCCGCCATCCGATAACCGATTCTCTTACGGTATTCCCCGAAAAAGACGATCATGGCAGTATCTATAAGATGACGAGTCGTGTGAAAGGGCACAAAATTGCCGTTTATACGGCGCATCTTGACTATCTGAGTGACGCATACTACAATGTCCGTGGTTATGACGGTTCTACCTGGAAGAAGATTCCTGTGCCGCAGACGGTTCTTGAAGTACTGCAACTGAACGATGCTTCGCAGCGCGACGATGCCATCCGTTGTTTTATTGCCGAGGCGCGTAAGGACATTGCCGAAGGCACCATTGTGATATTGGGAGGCGACTTCAACGAACCTTCGCATCTGGACTGGATACGCGAGACCAAGGACCTGTACGACCATAACGGGCTGATTGTCCCCTGGACGGTGCCTTTGCTGCTCGACAACGCAGGCTTTGTGGATACTTACCGTACGCTTTATCCGGATGTGTTGAAATATCCCGGCTTTACTTTCCCTATTGATAATCCGCTGGTACCCGTAGAACAGTTGACCTGGGCGCCGGAAGCTGACGAGCGCGACCGCATTGATTACGTCTTTTACTATCCTCATCCGGCTATCAGCCTGAAGGATGCCGTGATTTTCGGTCCGAAAGGAAGCATCGTCAACAGCAAACGTGTTCCGAATGAATCGGATGACAAATATCTGCTGCCGGAAGGTGTGTGGCCGACCGATCATAAAGGGGTGCTGGTGACGTTCGGCATCCGTTGACAGTTTTTTTGAAAAAAAGTATTTATTGTTTTTTATATAGTAGTTTTGTGTTATCTTTGTTGAAGAGAGCACAGATTTATTTTGATATTGGCAAGAGTCCGGAGGTAAATGGGCTTTTGTGGGCAGGAGATCTGATTTGATATTGTTGGAAGAATACTATTAAAAACAATAAATCATGAAAAACATTGGCTGTTTCGTTTTATGGATCGTATTGTTGGTGTTTGGGTATACTTCTTCAGTTTATGCCATTGAACCAAACTTGAAGTACGGCAAACCTTCGAAAGAAGAGTTGTCAATGGATGTGTACGAGAAAGATACTACGGCCTCGGCTGTTTGTTTGATTCGGGAAGGAAAGACTTACTTTACGTATAAGGATGGATTCACGCTGAGTACAGAGTATTGGGTACGCATCAAGATTCTGAAGCAGGAAGGTGTGAAATATGCGGATGTAATGATACCGTATTATGCACCTGATGAAAAGGGAAAAGAACAGGATGTGTTGCTGGATCTGGAAGGCTGTGCTTACAACCTGGAGAATGGAAAAGTTACGAAAAGCCGGTTGAAGAAAGACATTGTTTCGGATGAACGTATCAATCAGACGTATAAAGTACGGAAGTTTTCGCTGCCGAACGTACGGAAAGGTACGGTAATAGAGTATAGTTATAAAGTGAATTCGACGTATTTCTCGCAGATTGAAAACTGGGTGATGCAGGAAGAAATTCCTGTAGTACATAATAAGTATGAAGTGACGGTTCCGAGTGTCCTGGTCTATAATATAGAGTTTCGTGGAAAGAAGTATATTCATGTAGATCGTGAGGAAGCTTCGATAACGGCTACCTCTGTGCTGGAAAGTGGTCCCAGCAGGGTGGCACGCAACTTCGGGATTAAGGCTGAAAGATATATACTGAGTGCGTACGACTTACCAGCCTTGGCACAGGATGAACCTTATTGCTGGTGTCCGGAGGATTATCGGGTACAGGCAAGTTTCGACTTGCAGGGGACTAATTATCCGGATGAAGGCTATAAAGCGCTCAGCAAGAATTGGACAGATGTGGATAAACTGTTACTGAGTGATGAACATTTGGGATTCGGGCGTTGGTTAAGAATGCCCAATCCGTTTATTGATGAAACCAGAAGTGCGGTGGAAAAGCTGCAACAGGAAAAAGGAGATGCGTTGGATTTCGATACCAAGGTCAGAGCTGCTTTCAACTTGTTGAAGGAAAAGCTGGCCTGGAACGGGAAGTATGACCTTTACTGCGACAACATGGATAAAGTTGTCAAGAACAAAAGCGGTAATAATGCGGAGCTGAATTTTGTATTCATCAGTATTCTACGAGGATTTGGAATCAATGCTTATCCCGTTGTTATCAGCCGGCGTTCGATGGGTATGTTGCCGGTAAACTTTCCGACCTATCAGAAGCTTAATACATTTGTGGTGGCTGTTTATGATACTAAGAAGCAACGTTTTGTGTATCTGGACAGTTCGATGACGCTACCGCTATTTAATGTACTTCCTTGTGAATTGTTGGTAGAGAAAGGACGTCTGTTAGCTCCGAATGTACCCGAAGAAAAGCGTTGGGTAGACCTGATGCAGGTGGCGAAGAATCTGTTGACTATCCGAACAACAGCAGAGGTAGTTGAGGGAAGCATCAAAGGACACAGGCAGGTGACTATGCAGGGGCAATACGGACTGGAATATCGTTGGAAGAAACAGCGTGGTGAGGCTGTGCCGTGGCTGGACGATGGGCACGTAGTGCTTAGCAACGTCGAAGTCAGGGAGCCGGAAACACGCTTTGGAGCCTTATTGGAAGAAGCTGACTATGAAATGAAGTTGGAACAGGCTGGTGACATGCTGTACGTCAATCCGATGATTTTCCCACAACTGAGGGAGTCACCTTTTGTTCAGACCAAACGCGAGTTACCTGTCGAGTTTGACTATCCTTACCAGATAAGTCTGACGTGTGAACTGAAACTTCCTGAAGGCTATCAGGTGGAAGAAATGCCGCAGCCGGGTAGGGTTACGACTGAAGATAATAAGTTGCAGTTCACCTATTGGATCAGCCGAGAAGAGGGAACGGTCTATCTGAAATATGAATTTGCTGTCAAGGCCCATTTATTTCCGGCAGATTACTATTCGCAGTTGCAGGAAATGTGGGACAAGGCTGTGGAGAAGAATAATGCACTGATTGTTTTGAAGAAACAACAGTAAAGAGTATGAAACAGTATTGGACGGTTATATTGTGTGCTTTTTGCCTAAACTGGACCGGAATAACGGAAGCGTTGGCACAGAAGGTTCTTCATTCGATTGTGAAAGAGGCCCGAAAGGAAGTGGAATGTACTTCAATGTCCCAATATGTCGAGAACAATACGATGGAGGTTACCGTATTCGACCGCGAAGGAGAGGAGAATGCTACTTTCGTATGTTTTTGTGATAAGTTTATTTCGTTGGAGAACTTTTCTGGTGAGATTCTGGATGCACAAGGTAACCGGGTAAGGAAAATCAAGAAGTCGGATCTACAGAGGTCGGAGTATTCTTCGTCGCTCCTGACCGATGATTATCGCTATTATTATCTCAGTAAGTATCCTTCTTTTCCTTATACAATCAGATATGAATGGAAAGTGAAATGCCGTAACGGAGTGATCGGTTTCCCTCCTTTTATTCCGCAAATAGCTACCGGACAGCTGGTTGAGAAGGCTTCGTACACAATTTCTGTACCGGCAGGACAGTCGTGCAGGTATTATGCCAGAAACATAGAGGGAAAGGAAGTGACGATTCGTGAGAAAACCGATGAGGATGGGCGAAAGCAAATCGATGTTGTTGCGACTAATCTGCTTCCTGTATACAAGGAAAAGTTTGCTCCATCGTGGAACGAACTGTTGCCGATGGTTTATTTTGTTCCTTCTGATTTTGTGTACGACGGAGTGGCAGGAAACTTGGATACTTGGAAAGATTATGGAGTGTGGCAGCATAAACTGTTGCAAGGAAGGGATGTGTTGGATGAGGATTTTAAAATGCGTTTACACGAATTGGTTGCTGATTGCCGGACTGACCGTGAAAAGGTGAAAGTAATTTATGATTATCTGGCTGCGACGACCCGCTATGTTAGCATCCAGTTGGGGATTGGAGGTTTACAGCCGATAGCAGCGTCTGAGGTATGCCGATTGGGTTTTGGCGATTGTAAAGGATTGTCGAATTATATGCTTGCCATGCTGAAGGAACTGGGTATTTCTTCCACTTATGCAGTGGTGAGTACTGAAAATGAAAGACTGATTCCTGATTTTGCAACAGCTAGTCAAATGAATCATGTGATTTTGCAGGTATCTCTTCCTGGCGATACGTTGTGGTTGGAATGTACAGATGCGCATTTGCCTTTCGGGTACATACATAGCCAAATTGCTGGTCACGATGCTTTGCTGATAGAACCTTCGGGCGGGCGCTTGTGCCGGATTCCCGATTATCCAGATTCTTTGCATACGAAAGCTATTCGTGCTGATATACGGTTATACCCTACAGGCAAGGCTGATGTGCAGGTCGATGAAACCTCTTGTTTGGCGCGCTATGAGGAGAATATGTCCAATGTGCTGGCTACTCCCGACCGTCAGAAACAGATGATTCGTTCGAAGGTAAAGTTGTCGCAGGTGGAAGTGGAAGACTGGAATATCTCGGAACGGAAAGAAGCATTTCCTGTTGTCGACATCGGCTATAAAATACATGTGGAGAAATACGGTAGTCAGACTGGTAACCGATTGTTTGTACCTTTGAACGTATTTGGGGAAGTTCCAGGCTTTTCAGCAGAAGAAGAGCGGAACTATCCTATATATATAGGGCATGGTTATGTAGATACAGATAGTCTGCACATTTCTTTTCCTGAAGGATACGAGATTGAGGCTGTACCGGCATCTGTTTCGTTTGACAGTCCGTATGGCGAGTTTCGCTCGGAGATAAAAGTGAAAAAAGGAGAAATATATGTAGTTCAACGACTGGCAGTCAGGAAAGGAACTTATCCGGCGGGTACGTATCCTGATTTTGTCCGTTTTTGGAAGCAGGTAGCCGGACAGTATGATGGGAAGCTCGTTTTGCGGAAGATTTTGTGATGCGTGTTCATTATCAGGACAGGCAGGCATTTAATAGCTCCTTTATGAATGTTAATTCTTGATGCCCGTATCCGTGTTTCACGGAAAAGGCTTATCTTTGCAGCCGAATTTTAAATGTGGAAAGATTTGAGTAGCTTGCAACCACAGAAAAAAATGCTAAAACACATACTTTTCTGAACAGGCCGGTGCATTCCGGTACCTCTACTCACGCATTTCCCATCCATTAAACTTTTAGTTATTAATTATTCATTCTTAATTGTAAAAGTATGGGATACTTGTTTACATCCGAATCGGTGTCAGAAGGACACCCCGACAAAGTGGCCGATCAGATATCGGACGCTGTGCTTGACAAACTGTTGGCTTATGACCCCAGTTCGAAAGTAGCTTGCGAAACGCTGGTAACTACCGGACAGGTAGTGCTGGCCGGTGAAGTAAAAACAAAGGCTTATGTAGACCTCCAACTGATTGCTCGTGAAGTTATCAAGAAAATCGGTTATACGAAGGGCGAATACATGTTTGAAAGCAATTCGTGTGGTGTGCTGAGCGCTATCCATGAACAGAGCCCCGACATCAACCGCGGAGTAGAACGTCAGGACCCGATGGAACAGGGTGCAGGCGACCAGGGTATGATGTTCGGCTATGCGACCAACGAAACTGAGAATTACATGCCGCTTTCGCTTGACCTGGCACATCGCATTTTGCTGGTACTGGCCGAGATACGTCGCGAAGGCAAGCAGATGACCTATCTTCGTCCCGATGCCAAGAGCCAGGTGACCATTGAATACGATGACAACGGTACGCCGGTGCGTATCGATACCATTGTCGTTTCTACGCAGCACGATGACTTCATCCAGCCTGCCGATGATACAGAAGAAGCCCAGCTGAAGGCTGATGAAGAAATGCTGGCCATTATCCGTCACGATGTGATTAACATCCTGATGCCCCGTGTCATTGCTTCGATTCATGCCGAAAAGGTATTGGCGTTGTTCAATGACGACATCAAGTATCATGTGAATCCTACCGGAAAGTTTGTGATCGGTGGCCCTCACGGCGACACAGGTCTGACCGGACGCAAAATTATTGTGGATACTTACGGCGGTAAAGGCGCACATGGTGGTGGTGCTTTCTCGGGTAAGGACCCCTCGAAGGTAGACCGTTCGGCTGCCTATGCCGCACGTCATATCGCTAAGAACCTGGTGGCTGCCGGTGTGGCCGATGAAATGTTGGTTCAAGTGTCGTATGCCATTGGTGTAGCACGTCCTATCAACATCTATGTCAATACGTACGGACGCAGCCATGTGAACATGAGTGACGGCGAGATAGCCCGTAAGATTGACGAGCTGTTCGACCTTCGTCCGAAAGCAATTGAGGATCGCCTGAAGTTGCGTAATCCGATTTATCAGGAAACAGCTGCTTACGGACATATGGGTCGCGAGCCGCAAGTGATAACCAAGCACTTCAAGAGCCGTTACGAGGGCAATAAGGACATAACCGTAGAACTCTTTACTTGGGAGAAGCTGGATTATGTCGACAAGGTTAAAGCAACTTTCGGTCTGTAAGCCCCATGTTTCTGATTTAGACATCTGTTCTGTGTAGTCTGAGGGGTGTTTCGGCCTCCTCTGATTTACATCAATCCATTATTATCACGCAGATTTCGGTTGTTAGTTGCCGGAATCTGCGTGATTTTTTTGTCCTTTTACGTACATAGGCCACCTGAAAACAGACAAATAGGGGCCAATATCTGTCAATTGTTAGTTTTTCCCCCTTTTATTGCCAGCCTGTATCCTGCTTCGTGTTTCACCTTTCCATATGTTTGCATCGCTGGAAAGCACAAGAATTATTAATCACCTAATTAAAAGAATTTATGACCAACAACAGTACAAACTTTACAAAGGACCTTCTTAGTATACAGGATGACTTGCTGCGCTTCGCTTACAAGCTGACTGCCGACCGTGAGGACGCTAACGACCTTCTGCAGGAAACATCGCTCAAGGCATTGGACAATGAAGATAAATACATGCCCGAAACCAACTTTAAAGGCTGGGCATATACGATCATGCGCAATATCTTTATCAACAACTACCGGAAAATAGTCCGTGAACAGACATTTGTGGACCAGACGGATAATCTGTATCATCTGAATTCATCGACCGAACCTACTTATGAAAGTACCGACCAGGCTTATGACCTGAAGGAAATGCACCGTGTCGTAAACGCTTTGCCGAGCGAATATAAGGTGCCCTTTTCCATGCACGTGGCAGGATTCAAGTATCGCGAGATTGCCGAGAAACTTGGTTTACCTTTAGGCACTGTCAAAAGCCGTATCTTCTGTACCCGCCAGAAATTGCAGCAGGAACTGAAGGACTTCAGGTAAGTTTCAGGTTTATCTTTTGCCAATGGCGTTGAAAATCCATACCTTTGTCGCCGTGATAACAAGTAGTATGGCTAGTAACAATGAATAAGATAAACTCTGTATGTGTTTACTGTGCTTCGAGCACAAAGATTGATCCTGTTTATTTTGATGCGGCTCGCGAACTGGGCTCTTTGTTGGGAAAACAACACATCCGGCTTGTCAACGGAGCCGGAAACATGGGACTGATGGCCGCTGTGGCCGATGCCGTATTGGCCGAAGGAGGAGAAGTGACAGGCGTGATACCTCATTTCATGGTAGAACAAGGTTGGCATCATACGGGGCTGACGGAACTGATCGAAGTAGAAAACATGCACCAGCGCAAACAGAAAATGGCCGATTTGAGTGATGCCGTTATTGCTTTGCCCGGCGGATGTGGCACATTGGAGGAATTGTTGGAGGTCATTACATGGAAACAATTGGGTTTATACCTGAACCCAATTGTAATTCTGAATATTAAAGGTTACTATGATCATCTGCTTGAAATGTTGCAGAAATCGGTAGAAGAAAACTTTATGCGGGCGCAGCACAGCACAATCTGGCATGTGGCCCACACTTCGCAGGAAGCTATCGAACTGATATATAATACACCGTTGTGGGATGTATCTATCCGTAAGTTTGCCGCTATATGATGAACTTGTTGACGGTATGGCTGGTTGGGACGGAAGGGATTCCTATCCCGTATTCTCCACGTATGGATGATGCGGTTGCAGCTATTCTGCTGGGATGCTTTTTCCTGTCGGCTTATGTCCTCTCACGCAGCCGGAAGTTTTTGCTTCAGTTGGTGAAAGACTTCTTGCTGCATCGCGAGCGTACCAGTATTTTTGCTACATCGACGGCAGCAGATATGCGATATTTGCTGTTACTTATATTACAGACTTGTGTGCTGTCGGGTGTTTTCTTTTTCAATTATTTCAATGAGGTCAGGCCCGATCTGGTAACTTATGTTCCTCCTCTCTGGCTTCTGGCTATCTATATCGGCATTTGTTTGGCCTATTTGTTCCTGAAGTGGCTTGTTTACTCAAGTCTTGGTTGGATTTTTTTTGACGAAAGCCGTACTTCTCTTTGGCTTGAGTCCTATTCTACACTTCTTTATTACTTGGGGTTGGCGCTTTTTCCGCTTGTTCTTTTTATTGTCTATTTCGATTTAGATTTGCAAATTACGTTAATAATCGGGTTGTTTCTTTGGCTTTTTGCTAAAATATTGATGCTATATAAGTGGATAAAGCTTTTTTGTAATAATTTATATGGCTATGTCCTTTTAATTTTGTACTTTTGTGCCCTTGAAATTGTGCCCTGTATCATGTTGTACGAGGGTATGGTTAAGCTAAACGATTTTTTGATAATAAAATTTTAGGACGTTGAAAATTAAGAAAGTACTTGTGTCGCAGCCGAAACCGGCATCAGAGAAATCTCCTTACTACGACATAGCAGAGAAATACGGCGTAAAAATCGATTTTCGTCCGTTCATTAAGGTAGAAAGCCTTTCAGCGAAGGAATTCAGACAACAGAAAGTTTCTATTCTGGACCATACAGCTGTGGTATTTACTTCGCGTCATGCCATCGACCACTTTTTCCATTTGTGTACAGAGTTGCGTGTTACCATACCCGAAACGATGAAGTACTTTTGCGTGACGGAATCTATTGCATTGTACATCCAGAAATATGTGCAGTATCGTAAGCGTAAGATATTCTTTGGAAATACTGGTAAGTTTGATGATTTGCTGCCTGCTATCATTAAGCACAAGACCGAGAAATATCTGGTTCCGATGTCTGATGTGCACACCGATGAGATAAAGAATGCACTCGACAAAAACAAGATACAGCATACTGAAGCAATAATGTACCGTACGGTGAGCAATGACTTTACTCCCGATGAGGCATTCGATTATGATATGCTGGTATTCTTCAGCCCGGCAGGTGTTTCTTCACTGAAGAAGAATTTCCCCAACTTCGAGCAGAAAGATATAAAGATTGGTACTTTCGGTTCGACTACTGCCCAGGCTGTGCGCGATGCCGGACTTCGTTTGGATCTGGAAGCGCCGAGCGTACAAGCTCCTTCGATGACTGCTGCACTCGATATGTTCATTAAGGAGAATAACAAGGGAAAATAATAGGTTAAGCCCGATATCGAAATCGGAGAAGGTAAGGTCTGAAAAAACTGTGATGCTTTTGGAGGGGCAAATTTTAGACTTTACCTTCTCTGTTTTTCTGATGGTTTTAATGGATTTTCTTTTTTATCGGGTTGAATAAGAATTTTGTAAATCAGTTTTTCATTGGCTAATACATTACATAAATCGGAACGGCTGGACCGGAAAAAGGTCATAGAGAAGATGTTTGCGGGCGGTTCGCGTTCGTTTTCCGTCTTCCCGTTACGTGTGGTGTACCTGCCTGTCGAGGAACTGGATGTTCCGGTTTCCATACTCGTTAGCGTATCGAAACGTCGTTTCAAACGGGCTGTGAAGCGTAACCGGGTGAAACGTCAGATCCGTGAGGCCTATCGGTTGAACAAACACTTGCTGTCCGATGCATTATCTGGCAGTCAGACCCGTTTGGCGGTTGCGTTTATCTATTTGTCGGACGAGCTGGTTCCGTCTTCGGTCATCGAAGAACGTATGAAGATTGCCTTGTCGCGTATAGCCGAGAAGTTATGAAAAGGCTTCTGTCTTGGTTATTGTTACTTCCTATTTATTTTTATCAGCGGTGCATATCGCCTATGCTGTCTCCTTCGTGCCGTTTTACTCCTACCTGTTCGCAATATGCAGTAGAGGCTATCAAGAAGCATGGCCCTTTTAAGGGATTGTATCTGGCTATACGGCGTATTTTGCGTTGCCATCCCTGGGGAGGATCAGGCTATGATCCTGTGCCTTAGGAGGAGGGATGTCTTTTCAGTTCTGCCATGATACTTCCTATAGACATACATACCCATAAACTTCCGGCTGAAGCGGGACAGGCCATTGTCAGTTGTCAGCCTCATATGTTTGCGCCATTGCAGGATGAGTGGTATTCCGTGGGCGTTCATCCTTGGTATGCAGACGAATGTGAGTGGCAGGCTGATTCTTTCTGTTGCAGTTTTGAGGAGATGGCATCTCACCCGCGTGTTTTGGCTGTGGGTGAGGCCGGTATCGACCATTTGTCTCGCGTATCACTCGACTGCCAGACGGATATTTTCCGTTATCAGGCTGGTGTGGCCGAAGCAGTATGCAAACCGCTGGTCATTCATGCAGTGAAGGCACAGGCCGAACTGATACAGCTGAAGCGCGAGCTGAAGCCTCGTGTGCCTTGGATTATTCATGGCTTCCGTGGGAAGGTACAGCTGGCCCAGGATTTGGTTCGCCACGGTCTGTACCTTTCGTTCGGTGCCAGGTACCAGGCAGAAACCTTGAGGCAGATACCTCTTGACCGATTGTTTTTGGAGACGGACGAAAGCGAAGTTTCCATTGCCAGCCTGTACGAAGAGGCTGCTCGCCTGCGAGGCCTGTCCTGTAGCGAACTTCGAGAAGCTGTTTCTTGTAATATACATCGTGTCTTTTTTGGACATTAAGTTTTGTTACTTCGAAGAAAGGTCGTACTTTTGCGAAAAGTATAACTATAAATCAAATCATTAAACAATCAATCATTCGATGAATTTTGTAGAAGAATTAAGATGGCGTGGCATGCTCCACACAATGATGCCGGGTACGGAAGAGTTATTATCTAAAGAAATGGTTACGGCTTATTTGGGCATCGACCCTACAGCCGATTCTCTGCACATCGGACACTTGTGCGGTGTGATGATACTGCGTCATTTCCAGCGTTGTGGACACAAGCCGCTGGCACTGATTGGAGGTGCTACGGGAATGATTGGCGATCCCTCGGGTAAATCGCAGGAACGTAATCTGCTCGATGAGGAGACATTGCGTCATAATCAGGAATGTATCAAAAAGCAGCTTTCCAAGTTTTTGGATTTTGATTCTGATGCTCCCAATCATGCCGAATTGGTGAACAATTATGACTGGATGAAGGACTTTACATTCCTTGACTTTGCCCGTGAAGTAGGAAAACACATTACTGTGAACTATATGATGGCAAAGGAGTCGGTACAGAAACGACTGAATGGTGAGGCACGTGACGGACTTTCGTTTACGGAATTCACTTACCAGCTGTTGCAAGGTTACGACTTTCTGCACTTGTACGAAACCAAGAACTGCAAGCTTCAGATGGGTGGAAGTGATCAGTGGGGAAACATTACAACCGGTGCCGAACTGATACGTCGTACGAATGGTGGTGAAGTGTATGCTTTGACCTGTCCTTTGATTACAAAAGCCGACGGCGGTAAGTTTGGTAAAACTGAAAGTGGTAATATCTGGCTTGATCCTCGTTATACTTCTCCCTATAAGTTCTATCAGTTCTGGCTGAATGTCAGCGATGTGGATGCTGAGAAATATATTAAGATCTTCACTTCGATAGGTAAAGAGGAAATAGAAGCTCTTATTGCCGAGCATCAGCAAGCTCCGCATTTGCGTGCTTTGCAGAAGCGTCTGGCTAAGGAAGTGACAATCATGGTACACTCTGAAGAAGACTACAATGCAGCAGTTGAAGCTTCGAATATCCTGTTCGGCGGTGGTACGTCGGAGGCTTTGAAGAAACTGGACGAGCAGACGCTTCTTTCTGTATTCGAAGGTGTTCCTCAGTTTGAGGTATCCCGCGATGCTTTGGCTGCCGGCGTGAAAGCTGTTGATTTGTTTGTTGAGAATGCTGCAGTATTCTCTTCGAAGGGTGAGATGCGTAAGCTGGTACAAGGTGGTGGCGTTTCGCTGAATAAGGAGAAACTGACTGCTTTTGACCAGGTAATTACTACTGCTGATCTGTTGGATGATAAGTATCTGTTGGTTCAACGTGGTAAGAAGAACTATTACCTGATTATTGCAAAGTAAACCTATAAGATCCTTTATAGAAAAGATGAACCGCCATTGAGGAATCTGTCCTCAATGGCGGTTTTTTATGTTTTTACAGGTTGCTAATGGATATTATATATGGTGGGAACAGGTTGGGTTATTCGTCTTAATCAAGGGATATAATATGGCTGAGATACAATTTTCATGGTGCAAGTTTATTTTTTAGTGTTTTTTTGCCACTAATATCATAAATCTGTGTAACTTTAGCCACAGAAACACGGCGATAAACGCTTAAATGCAACCTTTAATATTAGTAATAATCATTCTTTTTAAAGTTATTTATTCAATCAATAATTGTTTCCCTTATTTCTGAATCATCTTAGAGAGAATCCATATGTTAAACTTTATATTATCCATTAAGCTATGATGAAAAAAGGATTTTTATTTTTATCCATCGGACTGCTGGCTGCGTCAACTTATGCCCAGAATCCGATTGTGCAAACACACTACACGGCCGACCCTGCACCAATGGCATACGACGGTACGTTATATCTTTATACCAGCCATGACGAAGATGCTTCCACATGGTTTGTGATGAATGACTGGAAACTGTACACTACCACCGACATGGTGAACTGGACCGATCACGGAGCAGTACTTTCGTACAAGACTTTCAGTTGGGCGAAGGGTGATGCCTGGGCCATGCAATGCGTGGAGCGTGACGGAAAGTTCTATGCTTATGTACCTGTCACGATGAACAAAGGAGGAGGTGCCATCGGTGTGGCTGTGGCAGACAGTCCGTACGGACCTTTCTACGATGCGTTGGGCAAACCGTTGGTAAGCAGCGGAAAGGGAGACATTGACCCTACGGTCATGATTGATGATGACGGGCAGGCTTATCTGTATTGGGGTAATCCTTTCTGTTACTATGTGAAACTGAATGAGGACATGATTTCGTATTCGGGCGACATTGTCCGGGTGCCGATGACCGAAGAGTCTTTCGGCAAGCGGGAAGGAAACGTGGCCGAACGCCCGACACTGTACGAAGAAGGTCCCTGGTTGTACAAACACAATGATTGGTATTATCTGCTTTGGGCAGGAGGCCCCATTCCCGAGCACTTGGGATATTCGATGAGTAAGAGTCCTGTTGGCCCCTGGAAGTATGGTGGTACGCTGATGCCTACCGAGGGTGGCAGTTTTACCAACCATCCGGGTATTGTTGATTATAAAGGTTCTACCTATCTGTTCTATCACAACGGTGCACTGCCGGGCGGTGGGGGGTTTACCCGTTCCGTTTGTGTGCAGAAAGCAGAATTCAACAAAGACGGGTCATTTGTACCCATGAAGATGACGGCGGGTATAGAGAAGGAACTGGAAAACTTGAATCCCTATCGGAAGACTGAGGCTGAGACCATGGCTTTCTCGGAAGGCATGAAGGCTGGCCAGAATAAAGAAGTAGGCGTATTTGTCAATGCCATGAACGATGGAGCGTATATTAAGGTGAAAGGCGTTGATTTCCGTAAAGAGGGAGCATCGAAGTTTATGGCCCGCGTAGGAACAACTCACAATGGAGGCGTAACGATGGAAGTTCGTTTGGATAGTCCGCAGGGTGACTTGCTGACTACCGTAAAAGTTCCCATGACGGGAGGCGATAACCGTTGGGCACTGGTGTCTTCGGACGTGGCCAAGGTGAGTGGTGTACACGACCTTTATTTTGTTTGTAAAGGTAAGAAGCCCGGTCGTCTGATGTATTTCGACTACTGGATGTTTCAAGCACAGAAATAATTTACCGATACATGACCAAATGTATGAAGACTAAAAGACTTTTGATTGTTGCCAGTCTGGTATTGGCAAATACGATGGCTGCCTGTGCCCAGTCGAAGACTGTATGGCTGGACGATTTGGATCTGACAGCCATGACTCAGGGATATGGCATGCCGATGAAGAACAAGTCGATTGACGGACGAAAACTTACCATTGGTGGGCAAACCTTTGAACGTGGAGTGGGAACTCACTCTGTCAGCGAGGTGGCTATCCAGCTGGATGGTGGGGCAACCCGTTTTACCGCCCAGGTAGGTTTGGATGATGAAGTACTGGAGCGCAAGAATGCGGCCGAGTTCATCGTGATAGGCGACGGTGCACAGTTGTGGACCAGTGGAATAGTCAGGGTGGGCGATGCTCCCAAAGAATGTTCTGTTTCGCTGGACGGCGTAAAACGGCTGGAACTGTTGGTGAAGGAAGGCGGTGACGGTCCGCATTACGACCATGCCGACTGGGCCGATGCAAAGATTTTGTCGAAGGGATCAGATAGTTTCCCAACCCTGAAGTTTATAGCAACGGAGCCTTACATATTGACTCCTCCTGCTCCTGCCACTCCGAGAATAAATTGTGCACCGGTGTTCGGCGTACGTCCCGGTTCACCCTTTCAGTTCCTGGTGGCCACTACGGGCGACCGGCCGATGAAGTTTTCGGCATCCGGACTGCCTGATGGACTGGAAATCAATCCGGAGACAGGACTGATAACCGGCAAGCTGACAAAGCCCGGTACGTATGAAGTAACCTTGAAAGCAAAAAACAAAAAAGGTACGGATAAGAAGAAGTTCTGCATCGAGTGCGGCGACCGGATTGCGCTGACTCCCCCGATGGGCTGGAACAGCTGGAATTGCTTCGGTCACGAAGTTTCTGCCGAGAAGATTAAAAAGGCTGCAAGAGCCATGGTAGAAAGCGGACTGATCAATTATGGATGGACCTACATCAACATAGATGATTCGTGGCAGCACCACCGCGATCCCAACGATCCGACCAGAGGCGGCAAGTTACGCGACGACAATGGATACATCTTGCCCAATGCCAAGTTCCCCGACATGAAGGAGCTGACCGATTACGTTCATTCGCTGGGACTGAAGACCGGCATATACTCTTCGCCCGGCCCGTGGACTTGTGGCGGCTGTGCTGGCAGTTACGGATACGAGAAACAGGACGCCGAGATGTATGCCAAGTGGGGTATCGATTACTTGAAGTACGACTGGTGCAGCTACGGCGGTGTGCTCGACCGTGATTTGGATAAAGATCCCTATAGCGTAGGTTCGCTGGAGTTTCAGGGAGGTGGCGACTCAATTTTAGGAAGAAAACCGTTCAAGATTATGGGCGACTACTTGCGTCAGCAGCCTCGGGACATCGTTTACAACCTGTGCCAATATGGTATGGGCGATGTCTGGAAGTGGGGAAATGCCGTTGGCGGACAATGCTGGCGTACTACCAATGACATTACCGATACGTGGGAAAGCGTCAAAGGCATCGCTTTGTCGCAAGACCGTTCGGCGGCTTGGGCAAAGCCCGGCAGTTGGAATGACCCTGATATGTTGGTAGTGGGCATTGTAGGATGGGGAAATGCTCATCCGACAAAGCTGAAGCCCGATGAACAGTATCTGCACATCAGTCTGTGGAGCCTGTTCTCTGCCCCGTTGCTGATAGGTTGCGACCTAGAGAAGCTGGATGACTTTACTTACAGCCTGCTGACCAATAACGAAGTGATTGCCGTCAACCAGGACCCGTTGGGTAAACAGGCCACTTGCGTACACTCCATCGGCGACCTGCGCATTTATGTGAAGGATTTGGAGGATGGCGGAAAAGCCGTCGGCTTCTGCAACTTCGACCGCGAGAAGGCCAGTCTTTCTTTCCGCGATTTCGACAAGCTGGGCATATCGGGCAAGCAGACGGTTCGCGACCTTTGGAGACAGAAGGATATTAAAGTGCTCAATACATCAGAAGAAGCATTGGAACTGGAAGTCCCGGCTCATGGTGTACTGCTTTATAAGTTCCGGAAAGGACGCTGATAACCAGTCCTTTGGAAATACAAAAGAGACTGCATCCCGGCGGGGTGCAGCCTCTTTTCTTATAACAGTATGCCTGGCAACGGATGTGCCGGTTTATTTTCCGATTTCTTTCAGCAGTTCGTCCACGGCGGCTTTCAGCTGCGTGTCTTCACCTTTGACGATGGTTTCGGGAGCATTCAGTACCAGAATGTCGGGTTTCAACTGGGAGTTTTCCAGATAGGAGCCGTCGGGCAGGCGATAGCCTACAACGGGGATACCGAATACCAGCGAACGGTCCTGAAGCGTTTCCCACGACACACTGGTCATGGTACCCGGTACGGGAGCGCCTACCAGTTTACCCAGTTTCCGGTGGCTGTACACCCAGGGCGTACCGTGAGCGTTGGAGTAGTTGGCCTCGCACTGCAGCATGATGCTGGGCTTGTTCCAGCGGCGGCTGGGCATGTCGCAGGCTTCGCGTCCGCGCACCACCTGTGTGAAGTATTTCTGTCCGCTGAACAACACTTCGATGTCTTCGTGCAGACGTCCGCCGCCGTTGAAGCGGGTGTCGATGACGATGCCTTCGCACTTGTTATACTTACCCAGGATGTCCGAATAGATGTTGCGGAAACTGCCGTCGTCCATCGACTGGATGTGTACGTAGCCCAGACGTCCGCCCGACCAGCGTTCTACGTCGGCTGCACGCTGTTTTACCCAGCGGCGATAGAGCAGGCTGTTCAGTGAGCCACTGGTGATGGGTTTCACCACCTCGTCCCAGCGTTCGCCTGTAGCGGGGCTGTAGAAGGATACAAGTATCTTGCGACCGGCCTTGCCGTTCAGCAACTGGCTGATGTCGGTGTTGGCGTCGAGCGTTTGTCCGTCTATCTTCTCGATGCGGTCGCCTGCCTTTACTTTGGACTTGGCGGTATCAAAGGGACCTTTTTCCACTACTTCGTCTATCAGCAAGCCTTCGCCACGGTCGGTCCAGCTATAGAGCAGACCCAGGTTGGCAGTAGCGTCGGTAGCGAGCGACGGATAGTAGCGTCCGCCCGTGTGCGATACGTTCAGTTCGCCCAGCCATTCGCTCAGCAGCTCGGCAAAGTCGTAGTTGTTGCTGATGTGGGGCAGGAATTTGCGGTAGTCTTCTGCCATCTTATCCCAGTCTACACCGTGCATGTTCAGGTTGTAGAAGCGTTTCTTTTCCTGCTTATAAACGTGATCGAACATGTAGGTACGTTCGTCGGCCAGGTTCATCTTCATTTCGGCGCGGTAGGTGATGGATTCCAGTTTATCGTTCTTGGTGTTCATCTTCTGCATGCTGCGTCCGCTCAGGATGAAGAGGTTGTCGCCCTTCTTATCCAGTGTGAGCGATGCCCAACCTGCGTCCATCTTCTTCAGCAGCTTGGTATCGCGCTTGCGCAGGTCCATCTTCCAGAGGTCGTAGCCGCCTTCGAAGGCCGACATGTAGTAAAGGCTTTCGCCGTCGGCCGAAAGGATGGCATCACCCAGGTTTGAAGAGTTGGGCGTGAGGCGCACGATACGGTCCTCGATGCCGTCCAGTTCCACTGTGATGAGTTTCGTTTCTTCCTTCTTGTCGGCTTCTTTCTTGTCTTTTTTGTCCTTATCGGCTTCTTTGCTTTCTTTCTTCTTGTCTTTATCGGCTTCTTCCTGCTCTTTCTTCTGAAGTTCGTAGTCCTCCTTGCTGAGGCGGAACTTGTCGTAGGCGTCCTGGTTGAGGAATACCAGCATGGCATCTTCGAGCGAACCCCATGAAGCGTGGTTGCGCATACCATAGCGTTCGGTACTGAAGAGAATGGCATTACCGTCCATTACCCAGTGGGGTGACGAGCTGAAGTAGCCGCTGCCAGTCAGGTTGAAGATTTCTCCCTTGCCGTCGGCACTCACCAGACCTATGTCGGTATAGGGGTCGTGCCCATTACCGATGAATTCGAGGGCGAACCATTTTCCGTCGGGCGACCACTGGTAGTTGAATCCGCCGGAAGTGTTGTACCATGTGGAGCCGTCGGTAATCTGGCGTACCTTTTTGGTGTCGAGGTTAAGAACCATCAGGCGATTGCGGTCTTCGATGAAGGCCAGTTCCTTGCCGTCGGGCGAGAAGGTAGGCATGGTACGCTCTACGGTGGTGGAGGGCAGCAGCACTTCTTCGTCGATCAGGGTGGCGTTGGCAAAGTTGGGGTCTTCCTTGCGGGCTATCTTGGCTAAGTAGAGTTGCCAGTTACCGCTGCGCTCGCTGGCATAGGCCAGGGTGCGACCGTCGGGAGCGAAGCAGACGTCGGCTTCGGCGGCAGCGGTGTGGGTAATCTGCTTGGTAGTGGCATAGTCGGCCGAAGTGACAAACACTTCACCGCGTATCAGGAAGGCCACCTGTTCGCCGTCGGCCGAAGGCGTGGTCGAAGTGGCTCCGCTGCTGAAGTTGAGGCGTGCCACGGCGTCGGTGTCGTCACCGGTCAGACTGATTTTCACCTTCTGCGGCCGGCCGTCGGGAGTCTGTGTGTAGATTTCGCCGTCGTAAGTATAGCAGAGGGTACCCTTGGCTTGCGAAAGGAAGCGTACGGGGTGGGTCTTGAAGGTGGTGACGGGCTGGGCTTCCTGCGGGTTGTCTATCTTCATGCGCCATACGTTGAAGCTGCCGCCGTTGCGTTCGCTCAGGAAGAAGACGTCGGTGCCGTTATCGGCCAGAATGGGATTGCGGTCTTCGCCGGGGCGGTTGGTCAGATTGGTGTGACGGCCGGTGGCGGCGTCGTAGCGCCAGATGTCGCGGGTGACGGACGAGGTATGATGCTTGCGCCATTCGTCCTCAAAGCCTTTGCGGTCCTGGTAGAGGAAGGAACCGTCGGCCTGTGGCAGGAAGTTAATCATTTCGGCAGGCGTGGCCAATATCTGTTCGGTACGTCCGCCTGCTGCGGGAACGGCATAAAGTTCGGTCATGGCCGAGGTGGGGAAGAGGGCACTCGAAGCCGGGTCCTGAAGGGCGGCGTTGAAGTAGACTTTCTTGCCGTCGGGCGAGAAGGCGGTGGGTACTTCGGAAGCCGAGTTATAGGTCAGTCGTTTGGCACTTCCGCCGTCGGCGGGCATTACAAATACATCCATATTGCCATAGCGGTCGCTGGCAAAGGCGATTTGCTTGCCGTCGGGCGACCATACGGGCGATGATTCGTAAGAGCTTTGTGAGGTGAGCCGCACGGCTTCGCCTCCCTGTGCATTCACTTTGTAGAGGTCGCCTTTGTAGCAGAAGGCGATCTGGGTGCCGTCGGGCGAGATGCGTACGTCGCGCATCCACAACGGAGTCCCGCCCCAGGCGGTAGCTGTAGCTGCCATACCCAGCAGCAGATAGCATGTCAGTTTTTTCATAAAAAGATAGAATTGAAATGAATACTTGTTCTATAAAGGGCAAAAATAAGGAAAATAGGGAAACGGACTAAAAAAACAGATAAATAATTTGGAGCATATTTGTAAAACCCATATCTTTGCACCGCTTTTTAACAGAAAGCACCTGAAGTTTGGACTATGGTGTAATGGTAGCACAACAGGTTTTGGTTCTGTTTGTCCAGGTTCGAATCCTGGTAGTCCAACATCCAACGTAGGAAACCCTTAAGAGCAGATGCTCTTGAGGGTTTTCTTTTTTTGTGCTCCGGTGGAGTATCAGCCTTCTTCTTTTATTTTATTGTGATAACTCGGGTAGGCCTCCCAGCGTGTACGGTAGGCCTCTGTCCGGCCTTGGGGAACAATCAGGGCGGAGAGTTGGCCAAGGAAGGGCAGGACGTTGTTGCCCAGTGTGGGCGGTTCCTTTCCTTCGAAGCGCAGGGTGGCGAGGGCAAAGCCGGTGCGCAGGGCGTAGTCACCTATTTCCTTTACGTGGGCAGGCAGCGTGATTTCTTTCAGTTGTTCGCATCCGCTGAACGTCCATCCCTTCAGGCTGGCGAGGCTTTGAGGCAGGGCGATGTGTTGCAGGGCGGTGCAGTCGCTGAAGGCGGCTTCGTGAATGATGCCGTCGTAGGTCGTGGCTGTGCCGTGGCTTTTGACGGTGACGAGCCGGGTGCAACGGTAGAAGGCGTAACTGCCTATCTGCTGTATGCCGTCGGGCAGGGTAACGGTGCGCAACGTGGCAATCTCTCTGAACGCGCCGTCTTCCACGCTGCGCAGGGCAGGGGGCAGACTGACCGATTCGAGACGGGTTGCCATGAAGGCTTGTGCCCCGATGCTTTCCAGTGCCTGGGGCAGTGTGGCGACCTTCAGACCGCTTTCGCGGAAAGTTTCGTCTTCGATGCGGCGCAGGGCGGTGGCGGAAAGGTCGATGCCGGTCAGGGCGATGCAGTCTTCGAAAGCGTGCGAGCCGATGGTTTTCAGCGAACTGGGCAGGGTAACGGCCGACAGTTGCCGGCTGCCCGCGAAAGCCTGTGTGCCGATGGACTCCAACCCCTCGTTCAGCACGACGGACTCGATGCGGGAGTCGCGGAATGCGCCGTCGGCGATGCTCCGGACTTCGGCCGGAAAAACGAGGTGGGTGACGCTGGAGTCGCGTAGTCCGGTGACTACCCCGTCACTGATAAGCAGGTATTTGTGACGGGTCGGGCTATCGGGGCTGATGTGTTCGGCTTCGTCGCCTGTCTCCATGCGAACTATGCGTCTCCGGCCCGGGCGGACGGTTACCAGTTGGCTCCACCAGCGGTAGTTGCGGACGTCGTAGTTTTCTTCGACCACGACGTACAGGTCTTGTGCCGAGCGGCTACCTTTAAACCACTCTTCGGCATCGAGCGTAAAGCGTGCCTTGCCTTCCTTGTCGGTCCGGCTTTCGAGCAAGGCTTTGGTCTGCGGATTGTTCTTAAAGGTTTCGTAGTCGGAAGCGTTGAATACTTTGACGGTTTTGTCCGCCTGCGGTTCTCCTTGGGGATTGCGGACGATGACTTCGATGATAGGTGTGCCGCGGCGCTCTACGGGCTCATCCTTGCCGCAGCTCTGGAGCAGCAGGCAAAAGGTCAGCAGGGCTACGGACAGAAATGTAATCTTGTTCATAATGGCTCTGGTTGTTGTTGAGAATGGATAATACGGATTGTTCACTCTACAGCGTCAGAGCAGAGGGTGCGGCATAGTTTGTTGCATGACGGGTGTAGGTTGCCTCCTGCCGTCGGGCGAGAGGAACCGGTTTGAGAGAGAGGGCGCAAAGATACGACAATTACAGAAAAGAAAAAGGGGGTGGCACATGTTGTATAACATATATCGTTTTGACACTTTGTATTTTCTGTTTGCCGAGAATGCGTTTTTTCGACCCGACGGACAGGAAGACCGAAAATTTTAAAGCGATTTTCTGTATTCGGCTGATGCTTAGATGGGTAGCGAAATGTTTACAATTGAAATAGAGAAAAAACGTCCTGAATTCGTCCGAAAAACGGAGTTTTTCGTCGCCGCAACCGGTTCGGACGAACACCACAAGCAATCTGGCCGAGCCATACAAGCATTGTTCGCGAGCCGCACAAGCAATCTGCCCGAACGGCACAAGCGTTGTTCGTGCGGCGGACAGGCATTTTCGGGCATAAATATGTGAAATCGGGCTGTTCCCGACGTATGTTTATGCAAAACCAGCACTTGTTTCTGACTGCCCGATGCGTAGTTTGGCGATAATGAAAAATGGATGTGGCAGCCGGATGCTGTTTTTGCTGACAGAACGAGCTACTGCCAACCATAACGGCGACATATTGTATACTTGCTCCGAACCGTTTCCCAACCGTATATCTACCTCCGGACAGGGAGTTTTCCGGCATCGCCTTCCGGGGGATACTTATTGTATCTTATCTTCCTTAATCGTTAAACTTTCCTCCATTTGTACGATATTGGCACAGTTTTCGCACGAAATTGTGCACAGTCTTCGTTTACTTTTGCTACATTTGCATTGTGTACGCAAACGGTGTACGCAACAAGACGAACTTGTTTACTTAAACTTAATATTTATCATTATGAATCAGTATTTGAATTTTTCATTGGAAGGTAAAGTAGCCCTCGTTACAGGTGCTTCTTACGGTATCGGTTTTGCCATCGCTTCTGCTTTTGCAGAACAAGGTGCAACTATTTGCTTCAACGATATCAATCAGGAATTGGTAAATAAAGGTCTGGCCGCATACGCTGAGAAGGGTATCAAGGTACATGGTTATGTGTGCGACGTTACCGACGAACCTGCAGTACAGGCTATGGTTGCCCAGATTGAAAAAGAAGTAGGTACGATTGACATCCTTGTAAACAATGCCGGTATCATCCGCCGCGTGCCTATGCACGAGATGGAAGCAGCCGATTTCCGCCGCGTAATCGACATCGACCTGAACGCTCCCTTCATCGTATCGAAGGCCGTACTGCCTGCCATGATGAAGAAAGGCCACGGTAAGATTATCAACATCTGCTCTATGATGTCCGAACTGGGACGCGAAACCGTATCGGCTTACGCAGCAGCTAAGGGTGGCTTGAAGATGCTGACCCGCAACATCTGCTCTGAATATGGCGAATACAACATCCAATGTAATGGTATCGGCCCGGGTTACATCGCTACTCCGCAGACAGCTCCGCTTCGCGAAAAGCAACCCGATGGCAGCCGTCACCCGTTCGATTCGTTCATCTGCGCCAAGACTCCTGCAGGCCGCTGGCTCGATCCGCAGGAACTGACTGGTCCTGCCGTATTCCTGGCTTCTGAAGCTTCGAATGCAGTCAACGGACACATCCTTTATGTAGATGGCGGTATCCTGGCTTACATTGGCAAACAGCCTAAATAAACGAAGAAACAACAAACAACAGAGGGTGTGTCCTGTGTGGGCACATCCTCTTTCTTTTAGGCACCGACGGCACAACCGGAAGTTGTAACCCGTCTCCGCCTCATTGTTTGCTAAACGAAAAAGACATTACGTATGAAAAAAATATTCCTGCTCTGTATGTCGGCATTCTTCTGCTTTGCATGTGCCGACAGCAAAAGTACGCTGACTGTCACCGTAACCAATCCCCTGCCCACCGAACGTGCGGGCGAGATGGTGGAAGTGTCGATGAGCGAAGTTTCCGACCTGCTGAAACTGGCCGATACGGCTCAGATTGTCGTGCTGGACAAGGAAGGTGAACAAATACCCTATCAGATTACCTACGACGGTAAACTCATCTTCCCCGTCACAGTAGCTTCGGGCGCAACAGCCGCCTATACCATCGAGCCGGGTACACCCGCCGAAGTAGACGTGAAGGCCTGCGGACGCCAATATCCCGAACGTGCCGACGACATGGCCTGGGAGAACGACCTTGTAGGTTTCCGTGCCTACGGTCCTGCCTTGCAGGCTCGTGGCGAGAAAGGCTTCGGCTACGACCTCTTTACGAAGTACAACACTACCGAACCCATTCTGGAAGACCTCTATGCCAGCGAGTTGAATCCCGAATCGTGGAAGAAGGTGAACGAACTGCGCAAGACCGACAAGAAAGCTGCCGACGAACTGGTGAAGACTTTCTCTTACCACGTAGACCACGGTTATGGCATGGACTGCTACGCCGTAGGCCCCACACTGGGTGCCGGAGTGGCTGCGCTGATGGTGAACGATACCATTATTTATCCCTGGTGCTATAAGACAGGCGAAGTGCTGGACAACGGCCCGCTGCGTTTCACCGTGAAGTTGGAATTCAATCCGCTGACCGTGAAGGGCGACACGACTGTAGTCGAAACCCGTGTCATCACACTCGATGCAGGTTCGCACCTCAACCGCACAGCTGTTTCGTACACCAGCCTGAAGGAGACAATGCCCGTCGTTACCGGTATTGTGCTTCACGAGCCCAATGGAGCTGTAACTACTTCGGCCGAGGGCGGCTACATGACTTACGTCGATCCTACCACCGGACCGGACAACGGCAAGATACTAATGGGTGCGGCTTTCCCTGCCGACGTGAAATCGATGAAGACCGTGCTTTTCTCGCCCGAGGAAAAGAAGATGCGTAACAATGCCGACGGACACGTACTAGCCGTGAGCGACTACGAGCCCGGTTCGGAGTATGTCTATTACTGGGGTTTCGCCTGGGATAAGGCCGACATCAAGACGCCCGAAGCCTGGAACAAGTATATGGCCGACTTCGCCCAACGGTTGCGTAATCCGCTGAAGGTAGAAATAAAATAAAAGCACAGGCGGCTTTGTGCTTGCCCAAAGATGTGCTTGGATAGAACGAGGGTGTGCCAAATTAAGAATATTAATTTTGGCACACCTTTCTGTTTTCAGAAAAGTGTCTTCCCTTTGCACACCAGCTCGGCCACGTTTTTAGCTTCCAGCTTTTCGAGCAGGCGTTTGCGGTAGGTCTGCACCGTGTTGACGCTCAGAAACAGCATCTGGGCTATCTGTGCCGTGCTGAGTCCTTGTGAGAGATAGGTCAGTACTTCTTTCTCGCGTTTCGACAGTACAGGTACCTTATGTATGTCGTGTTTCGGATCGTCCTGTTTCAGTTCGGCAAACGCACGGCTGAAGTAGCGTTCGCCTTCCCTGATTTGCCGGATGGCGGTGTCCAGTTCGCCAATGCTGTCATTCTTCGAGACGGCTCCGTCGATGTCTACATCGGAAAGTTGGGCAACGGTCCACGGTTCTTCGTGCATGGTGTAAATCAGTATGCGGCATTCGGGCATCTGGCTGTGCAGGTACTCGATGGCCTTAAATCCGTTGCTGCCGGGCAGCTCCAGGTCGATGATGCAAAGGTCGAAACGCTCGTTGCTAGCAGCCTGTTTCAGCTCTTCGAGGCAGTCGGCACTTTTGCATACTACGTTTTCCTGTCGCGATGCCAGGGCTACGATCCCTTCCGCTACGATGGGATGGTCGTCAACGACCAGTAGTTTGTATTTCTTCTTGTTCATTTTGTGGTATTTCCAGTTGTAAGGTAAAACAGTTGTTTCCGTCCGATGCCTGTTGGCTGACTTGTGCATGGATGGCCTTGATGCGGTCGTCTACCGTGCGCAGCCCTATTCCTCTGCCGTTGTGGGGCGATTGGCTTGTGTACGGAGTGCCGTTGTCGGTTATCCGCAAGGTATATCTTGTCCGGCTTTCCGCTTGCAAGTTGATGTCTATGCGGCTGGCATCGGTATGCTTGACGGCGTTCATGGTCAGTTCCTGAACGATGCGGTACAGTTCGTAGGCCGTGCGGTTGGGGATGAGGCGCGATGCATTGCCGGCGGTCGGTGTGTACGCAATGTGCCTGCCAGTGTTCTCGGTCAGGCTGGCAGCATAATGGCCGAGTATCTCGTCCAGACTGAGCTGATCGAATTCGGGCGGCATCAGTTCGTGCGAAATGTTGCGTACGTTGTTCCTCAGTTGACTTACGAAACTGCCCAGTTTCTGGAGGTTATCGGCTGTAGCAGAGCTTTCTATCTTCATTTGCAGTCCCAGCAGATCGTTGGCAATGCCGTCGTGCAGTTCTTTGGCAAAATATTTGCATTCGGCTTCCAGACCTTCGATGTAGCGTTTGGCCGAGTTCAGTTCGTTTTCCTGCTTCAGCAGTTCTATTTTTTTGTCGGCTATCCGTTTTTTGTAATACAGTATCAGCAGGACTATGAAGGCCAGGGTCAGCAGGCATCCCGCTGCCACGGTGATTTTCAGCAAGAAGGTTTCGTGCTCCAGTTTTTCCTGTTGCAGGTGGGCTATTTGCAGCTCTTTCTCCTGTGTCTGGTACTTTACGTTGAACTCTGCCATCTGTTGCGTCAGATTGTGCTGTGCCAGGGTATCGGTCCACATGCGCGCGCTATCCATGTAAGCGTAGGCCAGTTGATGGTTTCCGGTGGCGTCGTAGCATTGTGCTATCTGTGTGAGCAGGGTTTTGGGTTCGCTTCCTATATTTCTGTTCCGCAGCCACAACAGGTCGTTCAGGGCTTTGCTGTAGTTTTTTCTGTTCATTTCGGTCGAGGCACGCACCTATATGAATCCGATGGCAGGAACGGAGTTGGCAGGGATGTCGGCCAGCAGCCGGTTGCCCATTTGCAGGTAGTAGTCTACGGAGTCGGGCTTTTCCTGTCGTTCGAATACCCTTAATATCGAGGGCATGCACCTTATCTTTAGGCTTGCGGCATTCTCGCCGGCGTTGCAGGCTATCTGCCAGGCTTTGCGGATGAATTGTTCGGCTTTCTCTATTTTGTTCAGTTCGGCTTTGATACCGGCTCCAAGTTGCCAGGCCGAAAAGTTGACGTAAGCGTCATCGGTTTTGGATACGTGCTGGATGGCCAGTTCGTTGTACTTCTCGGCTTCGCTTAGTTGCCGGATGTTGAAATAGAACACCGATACATTATTATAAATATGTGTGATCCAGCTTTCATCTTTGTATTTCAGGGCTGCTTCGTGTCTTGTACTGATATAGGTAGACACATTTTAATAACAAAAATGTGAATCAA
>NZ_JAULLJ010000089.1:0-2985 GCF_030518095.1 Bacteroides sp. ET489 | reverse complement strand
ATACGAACCGGATTTCCACTATTGACACGCTTCCTGCAATCACTTCACTTTATTCTCCGGGTCTATATATTAGGATAAAGCGAAGTGGTTGCAGGAGCGCATCAAACCGCTTCACTTTAAGCCGTATCCTATATATACGACAATAAAGTGAAGTGGTTATACAGCCAGTAACCTATAAACAGATACTGGCGAAAAGAAAAACAAACAATAACCGATAAAGACAATCATTTATGGACATACAGACAGCAAAACAAATCAGGCTGGAAGAATACCTTCACAGCTTGGGATATAGCCCGGTGAAGCGGCAGGGCATCAATCTTTGGTACAAATCACCGTTCAGGGAAGAAACCGAAGCCTCGTTCAAGGTGAACACCGAGCGGAACCAATGGTATGATTTTGCGCTCGGCAAGGGCGGCAACATCATTGCGCTGGCTTCGCACCTCTATGCAACGGACAGCGTGCCGTACCTTTTGAAACGCATAGAGGAACAAGCACCGCACGTGCACCCCGTTTCTTTCTCTTTTCGCAAGCAGTCATTTACAGAGCCGAGTTTCCAACAGTTGGAAATCGTGCCGCTTTCTTCTCCTGCCTTGCTCGCTTACTTGCAGGAAAGGGGGATAAATCCGGCACTGGCGAAAAAAGAATGTAAGGAAGCGCGGTTTACGCACAACGGCAAACGGTACTTCGCCATTGCGTTTCCCAACATGTCGGGCGGCTATGAAATCCGCAACCGATATTTCAAGGGCTGTATCGCACCGAAGGAAATATCCCACATCAGACAGTCGGGAGAGCCAAAGGTCACGTGTTTCGTTTTCGAGGGATTTATGGACTACCTCTCATTTCTGACCCTACGGCTCGAAAGCTGTCCGCAATACCCTGAATTCGACAGGCAGGATTACATGGTTCTGAACTCTGTTGCCAATGTTTCCAAAGCACTTTATCCATTGGGAAGCTATGAGCGAATCCACTGTTTTTTTGACAATGACCGTGCAGGAATGGAAGTCCTTCAGCAAATCCGCAAGGAATACGACAGCACCCAGCATATACGGGACGCTTCACAAATCTACAGAGGATGCAAAGACCTGAACGAGTATTTGCAGAAACGCATGGCGGATAGAAAAGAGCAAATGCAATTCGTCAAAAAGAGGAATGATGCGTTACCCAAGAAACCGAAAGGCTTCCGGTTATAGCCCACTATAACTACACGCTTCGCTTACGTAGTTGTGGGCTCTCCCGAGGGGATTAGGGCTTTGCCCTAATAACCCACTCAGGGCGTTTCTCCCCTGAGAACCCCGAGCAAAGAGTGACCCTCTCTTTGCAATCTCCGCTTATGGGTTACACCCCTAAGAACCCTGTGCGGTTATGAGCGGACAACAGAAGATTTCACCAATAATCCAAATCAAATTTTAAGAATATGGCAACAAAGTCAAGCATACATATCAAGCCCTGCAAAGTTACATCAAGCGGGGCACATAACAGAAGAACAGCAGAGTATATGCGCAATATCGGCAAGTCTCAAATATACATCGTACCCGAATTGACTTCTAATAATGAGCAGTGGATAAACCCGGACTTCGGCAGTCCTGACCTACAGGCGCACTATGAAAATATCAAACGGATGGTCAAGGAAAAGACCGGACGAGCGATGCAGGAAAAGGAACGTGAGCGCAAGGGAAAGAACGGAAAAATTATAAAAGTGGCTGGATGCTCACCAATCCGTGAGGGAGTATTGCTCATCAGACCAGAAACGACATTGGCAGACGTGTGTAAATTCGGTGAAGAGTGTCAAAAACGTTGGGGTATCACACCACTGCAAATCTTCCTGCATAAGGACGAGGGACACTGGCTTAGTGGACAGCCCGAAACCGGGGATAGGGAGAGTTTCCAAGTCGGTGAAAAGTGGTTCAAGCCGAATTATCATGCCCATATCGTTTTCGACTGGATGAACCACGATACAGGCAAGAGCCGAAAGCTCAATGACGAAGATATGACAGAAATGCAAAGTTTGGCATCCGATATTCTCCTGATGGAGCGTGGGCAGTCAAAGGCTGTTACTGGCAAGGAGCATCTGGAGCGTAACGATTTCATCATTGAGAAGCAGAAAGCCGAACTGCAACGCATGGATGCTGCAAAACGGCACAAAGAAGAACAGTTAGGTCTTGCTGAACAGGAACTGAAACAGGTGAAATCAGAAATACGCACCGACAAGCTAAAGAAAACAGCCACCAATGCAGCCACAGCCATAGCAAGCGGTGTTGGTTCTCTTTTCGGCAGTGGAAAGTTGAAAGATTTGGAACAAGCCAATGAAAAATTGCGCCAGGAAGTTGCCAAGCGTGATAAAGGCATTGATGAATTAAAAGCCAAGATGCAACAAATGCAGGAACAGTACGGCAAACAGATACGCAATCTTCAAGGAATACACAATCAAGAGCTTGAAGCCAAAGACATGGAAATTTCTCGGCTGAACACCTTGCTTGAAAAGGCACACAGATGGTTTCCGATGCTTAAAGAGATGCTGAGAATGGAAAAATTGTGCGCTGCCATCGGATTTACTAAAGATATGATTGACAGACTTTTGACAAAGAAAGAAGCCATACAATGTAGTGGCAAAATTTATTCTGATGAACACAGGCGGAGGTTTGACATCAAAAACAATATTTTCAGAGTTGAGAAAAGTTCAATTGATGATAATAAATTGGTGCTGACAATAAACAGGCAGCCAATAAGCGAATGGTTCAAGGAACAATGGGAAAAGTTAAGACGAGGTTTGCGACAATCCGATGAAGAGGCAAGAAAAAGCAGAGGATTGAAGTTTTAATAGTTGCTTATATTGTATCATATGAAAAAGTAGTATTTTTGTTGCCGTATTTGTTTGAGGTTATGAATAACAATATTTTGTAATATATAATGTAACAAATTACTATATTCACTAAACTTATAGTTACTTATTTTTAACAATACTTCGGTAAATTTTTACCGATAAAT
>NZ_JAULLJ010000088.1:0-3123 GCF_030518095.1 Bacteroides sp. ET489 | reverse complement strand
GTTCTGGAAGTAGCTATCGAAAGAGGCTTCGCTGGTAGCGGTAGCGGAATTGATGCTGGTGGTGGTCCTGGTGGCGTAGGTGAAGATCCTCTGGGATAATTGAGAACATTAACTTAAAATTTGTACAAATAAAAAGATGATTATGAAATCAAAAAAAGTATTATTAGCATTAGCTTTACCTGTTGCACTTACTGCATGTACAGCTGATGATCTTTTAACAGAGCAATCGGGTAATCCGACTATGCCGGGAAGAAAGGCTGTAGGTAATATTACATTTGTAGCTCCTGAAAACGTTGATACAAGACTTGAATGGAACAGTCAACTGGGAAAACTTGAATGGACAGATACTGACAAATTGGGAGCAGCGTTAATGGATGAGCGTAACAACACCAATAGTCCTGTAAATCCTGAATTAAACTATGATATCGTTAATAACCTGTACTCAAATTATCGCTATGATTATGTAGATGGTGCATTTGTTAATAACAATGCTACTTTCGTTGAAGGTAACTATTTTGTTTATGCACAGTTTAAAGATGTACAGAAACGTACCGGACTTGCTTATGAAATCCCAGCCGTACAACAGAGTGGCGAAGATGGTAGAGGCTCTTGGTATGCTAACCAAATGTGGCTGGATCACATCTTTGTAAAAGAAGGTGATTCGCAGGTGGAAGTAAATCCGCTTCCCGTATTCCCTCTGGTTACTTTGAAAGCTAACTATGAAGGTGCTAATGGTGGTGTAGTTATCCGCAAAATTGTGGTAACTGACGGAACTACACAATTCGGAAATGCAGGAACTGTTCAGCCGTCTGCTAAATCTGTTACATATGATGCTCTGGAAGGTTTGACAGCAACAGGTGTTGCTACAAGTTTCAATACAAATGATTACAAGATTACTACTACCAGTAAGACTTTGGCCGATGTATTCAATGTATATAAGAAAGCTGTAAAAGACTTTAATGATGGCGTTTATACCATTACAAAAACGGATGCCAAAGGTGAGAATGTCGCTGCCGGAGTAAATGATATTGCCAACCCCAATATTGCGGCCTACTTTGTTGCTGGTGCTACTAAATCTTCAAACCTGACTTTGGAGTTTACTAACGAATCTGCCAATGTTGCTGGCGTTATGATTGTACCGCAACAGGATGCTGCTCACACTGCTGGAAACATGACGTTTGAAATCTATACTAATAAGGGCCTTGTGACAATTGCGGGAACTGCTGGAGCAATGAGCAACCAATTTAGTTTTACGGCTAAAAAGGATTATACAACGAATTCAACCGCAGGTATGGTTGGTGATAATCTTCTTAGAGCTTTGGCTTACAATGCCATCAGTTATGATACAGGTGTCAACAGTTCTTTCTTAGCTGCTACGTTGTCTGCAGGTCAGCAGAAAAGCATTCAATTCAACTTTAAGGATGATGCTATTCTGGTACCGAATGCATTAACTGTAACCGATACAGAAGAATTGAAATATTACCTGACTAATTGGTACACAGGTAAAGCCGGTCAGATTGTAGGTGGTGATAACGAGACTGTAACTATCAAGGCTCAACCTACAGCTAACGGTAAGGTAGAAATTGACAATGAAGTATTGAACTTCATGGCAGCAAGTGGTAATCCTACATTGAAGTTTGAAGGTACTATTACTATTCCTGCCGGAACTAACGCCAATGCTTTGGATTTGATTACTAAAGGAATGAGCGACTTAAACGTAATCAACGAATCTGTTTTGACATGGGAAGATAAGGATCAAGAATTTACTTCTATTACTAATAAAGGTACGTTAACTATTGGTCAGGCTACAGGTACAACTGAAACATTTGTAGGAGATATCACTAACTTAGGTACATTGACCTTGCAGGCAACTGTTGGAACTGTTACAAATGGTAGTGCTACTACTCCTGTAAACAATACAGCAGTCGTAACTTTGAAGAAAGGAACTATTACTACTTTGACAAACAATGCTGTAGTTAATGTAGAAGGAACAGTTACTGTAACCACTCTGACGAACAACTATACTGTTGAAGTAAAGAGCGGAACACTGAATACAGCAGGTAGTTCTTCTATCAATACTGGCAATATTACAGTTGCTAAAGACGCTACTTGGGTTGTTGACGGTACCTCATTTACCAATAGTGGTAGCACAGACTCCGCTTCAGCTGGTCTTATTACCAACAACGGTAAGATTACTGTAAACGGTGCATTTACAAATGCGAAAACTACGGCTGCAACAGCATCTAAACAAGTTGACGCAAAGGTTATCAATAATGGTCAAATAGCTTGTGGAGCTAATGGAACATTTACAAACAACTCTACAATGGAAGCCAATGATGGTTCTATTACATTGATTTCTGTAAATGCTGCAGATGCTGAAATTATTATTACTGAAAATATAACAGCTGTTAATGCTCCGGCAAATAATGGTAAGATTACATTTGTCATTACCGATCAAAATTCGTTGAGTAAGGTTCCGGCTGTTGCTAATAGCTTGAAGATACAAGCAAGTAGCATTGATTTCGGTGGTAAGAATCTGAGCAAGATTAATTATGTTGAATTCGATAATGTTTCCTCTATTTCTAATACAAAGGCAGGAGGCAATCAGAATGACCAATCATTTGAAAATGTAATATTTAACGGTGGAACGTGCAGTGTTAATTGTGCATTTACGGCTAGTGAAAAATTAGAAATTACTAAATCAACTACAGTAATTATCAACGATGTATTGACCTTTGCCGGAAGCATAGCCTCTAATTTTGTAAATAAAGGAAGTATCCTTATTGTTAACACATTGAAGTTCACCTCTTTGGGCTCAACATCCGGTGTTAACTTAGGAGAATATTTATTTACAGGTGGTAGCTCAAGTAATATTGAATGGAAACAATAATGTATAGAGATCATAGATCTTAGTACTATTTAAGAAGGTGAAACATAAGTGTTTCACCTTCTTTTTTTAGTTCACATGCATTATTCCTATTGATGTTAGCTTTCAAAGAAAAATTAATTTAAACTCCCTATAATTCATCCTCCATTTTCCCCCAGTTAGCAAAAATTTCCTCCCCAGTTACCAAAATATTTTTTCCCAGTTAGGAAAAAATCCTCCCTCAAAAACATACTATA
>NZ_JAULLJ010000087.1:0-3487 GCF_030518095.1 Bacteroides sp. ET489 | reverse complement strand
GCAGACCATGGTGCTGGACATCGTATTTGTGGACGGCGGACGCACACAGCGCACGGAGGTCGACCTGACGGAAGCCCTTGCGGACTTTAACGGCGATATGACCACCGCCTACCGCGTGACCGGCACGCTGGAAACGCCTGTCGGCATGGAGGAAGGCAACGCCGAAATCACCGGTTGGGAACCGGTGGACGGAGGCGATGTGGATGCGGAAATGTAGGAAAATTAATAATTAACAATTAATAGTGAATAGGATGAAAACAAGACATTTTGCCCTCGCAGCGCTGGCACTGACACTGGCCGCCTGCAACAACGACAACGAGAACCTGAACGGTGGCCCGGTAGCCGCCCAGTTTACGGCCGAAATCTATGAGGCTACATCTACCCGCGTCAATTCGGAAGGAACCGACTGGACCGACGGCGACCGCATCGGCGTCACCGGCGCAGGCTTCACCAACGTGCCCTACAAGAGAGAGAACGGTAAGTTCGTGACCGACGGTACGACCATCTATTTCAATGACACCGAAACGCATACCTTCCATGCCTACTATCCGTATCAGGCTGAGGGCGGAACGGTGACCGTCAGCACCGCAGTCGACAAGCAGGGCGCGGACATCGACTTCCTCTTTGCCTCGGGAGCCACAGGCGACACCCACAACCCGACGGTGAGCTTCACCGGCGACCATGCGTTCCACCACTGCATGAGTCTCATCAAGTTCACCTTCAAGGCAGGCGATGGTCTCAGTTTCAACGAAACGGAACCTGCCGGCTACACGTTGGAGGGGCTGAAGCACGAAGGCACATTCGACACGGCTACCGGCACGACTGCCGTAACCGCAGCCTCCGAATCGCCGATTACCATGCAGCTGGGCGGTGCCACCACTTCGCAAGTCATCATTCTCCCACAGGAAGTGAACTCCTCTCTTAACCTTAAAGTGTCTTACAACGGACAGAGCTACAACGCCCAACTGAAACTGCCTGCTACACCCACAGCCAATTTCTACACAGCAGGCTATGCCTACACCTACAACATAACGCTCAACAATAAGGACATCGAGGTGAGCGACCCCACAATTAACCCGTGGGAATCCGGAGATTCGAACGATGCAAGTGCAGAGTTGTAATCCCCGCACACCGCTGCCCCGGCGCAAGCGTCAAGCCGGAGCTGCCCATAGACAGAATGGTGCGACGGCCGCCTTCGCAGGCGGCGGCAGCACAAAACGAAAACAAATAAAAAACAACCCGATATGAAGAAAAGACATTCCATCCATGTAATTCTTGCCGCAGCCGCCCTGCTCCTTGCCATGGCTGCCTGCACGAAGGACGAACTGGCGGACGGCGACCGTCTGCCCGAAGGACAATACCCCCTTGAGATAGCCCGCATCACCCTCGACGTGGAGGGCGGCGAGGCGCAGCCCTGGGGCACACCGCAGACGCGCGTCAGCGAGATTGCGGACGGCAACAGCAGCAAGTTTGACGCGGACGACAAGTTCGCCGTACAGATAGACGGCAAGGACGAGGTCGGCACCTACGCCGTGCAGGACAACAACACCGTCAAAGCCGAAACACCCCTGTACTGGAGCGACACCGGCGAACATACCGTCACCGCCTGGTACCCCGCCACGGGCGGCACCCTCGACCTCAGCGACCAAAGCCAAAGTCTTGCCTACCTGCTGTACGGCACAGGCAGCGGCAACTACCAGACTCAGGTCACGCTGAATTTCACCCACGCTCTGGCGAAGGTGCGCGTGACGCCCACGGACGATGCACTCGGCGAGGTGCAGAGTCTTCAGCTCTATACCTACACACAGTGTACTTATGAAAAGGGCACGGTAGTGCAAGGCTCGCAAGAGGGCTGGATAGAGATGAAGAAGTGCGAATACACCGAGAACAGCACAACCATCACCTGCTGGGAGGCGAACGTGGTGCCCGGCTACGAAATCAAGCAGCTGCGGGCAAACGGCACCGAGGAACGCGACCTCTCCGCCACCTTCACCCCCGAGGCAGGCAAGTTCTACAACATCACGCTGGATAAGGACAAGGGATATACCGACGACGGACATGGCAACTACACCGTGACCTCCGCCGAGGGTCTGAAGAACATCGCCGAACTGGTGAACGAAGAATGGAAGTTAGACATCAATATCACCCTGACCAACAACATCGACCTGACAGGCATCGACTGGACACCGATAGGCAAAGATGATAACAAAGCATACACCGGCACCTTCGACGGCAATGGCAAGACCATCACGGGGCTGACCGTTACGAGAAGTAACCGATATACGGGTCTGTTCGGCTTCATCAAAGGCACGGTGAAGAACGTAGTGCTGACAGAAGTAAACGTAACAAGTGGCACGTTCGTCGGCGGCGTGGCGGGATGGAGCTTTGGCGGCAACATTGAAAACTGCTCGGTGTCGGGCAGCGTCAGCGGTAGTAGCGGTAGCAACGTAGGCGGTGTGGTGGGCTATCAACAGGTCGGTTCCATCACCGGATGCAGTTCCTCGGCCACAGTGAAGGGAACGGAGCGTGCCGGCGGCGTGGTAGGTGTAACGAATGGTGGTACTACTCTCCTGACCGCCTGCTATGCCACGGGCAACGTGACCGTTGAAAATGACGGTACAAGCAACGCCTGGGCCGGCGGTATAGTGGGAATGAACGGAACTGGCACTCTCATTGCCTGTTATGCCGCGGGCAATGTCAGCGGTAACATTGTAGGCGGCGCGGTGGGAATAAACTATGCTAACGTGACCGCATGCTACTGGAGCGGCCTCCCCGACAATGACAACGGTGGAGCCACGAAGGTGGACGGCACAACCGTTACTTGGCAGAACGCCGTTGATGCCATGAACAACGCATTGAACGGCTCAGGCTGGCAGTACGAACTCACCGGAGCATTGCCTACCTTGAAGAAACAGTGAACCGTCGGGCGGGAAAAATTCCGCCCGCAGCTTGAGATAAATAAAAATTATTGTCAAACCGCCGAATGTCGGAAGGCCGTCCGGAAGGGGTCGTGGAGGGGGATAGGATGAACCGCCACCTTATGTGACATCAACCGCCACCTTATGCAGGATGAACCGCCACCTTATGTGGCATCAAGCGCCACCCCATCGCAGACGGATTCCGGCAGGAGGTTAAAATCTTTTTACGCCATGGCATACTTTAAGAAACAACAACTCAAGAGCAACGGGAAATGGTATCCCAAGTCTGTAACCATCGGCCGCCCCGTCGATACCGACACCGTGGCCAAGAAACTGGCCGACCTGTCGTCGCTCAGCGTGGGCGACGTGCTGTCCGTGCTCAAGCTGCTGGGCGGCGTTATCGGCGACTACATGAACAACGGCCGCTCCGTCAAGCTGGACGGCGTGGGCACCTTCTACTACACCGCCAACGCCGAAGGCCAGGGCGTGGACTCGCCCGACAAGGTGGGCGCGCAGCAGATAACGGGCACGCGCGTGCGCTTCATCCCCGAGGTGTCGCGCGGTTCGAG
>NZ_JAULLJ010000086.1:0-3576 GCF_030518095.1 Bacteroides sp. ET489 | reverse complement strand
GTTCCGTATCTGGCACGGTAATATTCCATTTCTTCTTCATCGGTGAAGGAATACACTTCTTCCGCTATCGTATTCTTTACAAGACGGAATGTGCTGCCTCCTTTTTTCAGTATGGCTGTAACCTTTGGAATATGCAATGTCTCACAGTAGCCGCTTATTTCCATAGGATGCACGTGCAGGCGTGTCTTTCCTTTTACAAGATACATGGCCAGTGACGTACAGCCGGTTCTGACCGTATCGAATTCTTCTTCATGAAATTTCTCTTTTATTTCCTTGTAGAATGCGTCCGTTTTCTCATGGGAAAGATCTTTTTCCCATTCATATCCGGTTTCCAGACTGAAAAGCAGATGGAAGAGGGTTGTCCGTCCGGTCTTGCTTTCCCAGTATCCGTAAAGGTCGGCCGTACTGGATTTCGGTCCGAACCTGTATCCGTCTGGAGTATAGCTTTCCATCACTTCCATGAGTGAATTCATGAAATTTTCCGATTCTTCGGAATTCCACCATTCTGACGTATCGTCATCCATGGCATAAGCCGGTATATGGTTCATAACCTGCAGATATTCCGGAGTCTCTTTCAGAATGTCCAGCATCCTTGTGACGGCTTCCTTCCTTTTTCTGATGGAGAACAGTGCCGTTCCGGTATCCGCGTGAAGCCTGTTCTGTGTCTTCTGGTCTGTAATCATGACTTCTGATATTTATTGTTATATATCGTCTGCCTGTAAGGTACAGGCATTCTTATTTCTTGTTGTCCCTGTTGTCTGTTTGCCCGCATCCTTGCAAGGCTTGGCGGGAAAAAATACCGGAGCGAAGCGAGGATGATTTTTTCCCGCCAACCAGCCCGGCAGGGCCGCCTTGCGGGAGTTGCGCGGCAAACAGCTATTTTTGCAGCAAGAAATGAGGATGCAGTCATTTTATCCTTGTAAAAACTGGGAATTTAATGATTATGATTATAGTAATAACATGCACATATGCCGAATTATGAAGCCTGCAAATATGGCTAAAATGATGTTGTAGGCTTTGTCTACATATAACACTGAAGACTTATAAACTAACGCCTTAGATTTTCCCGATAAATGTATCTTTGCTAAGATTAGCTTTGCTTACATATATTAATTTATGTACCTATAAACTCTTATAAATAATCATATTAGGACTATAAAACACATGAAGTCTTTATACAAAAACTGAAACAATTAGAAACTTAAAGATGATTGTTGCCTTTTGGCAAATGTTCATTATCGTAAAAAACAAAAGATTGCCTTGTGAAAAACTTCAAATTTTATAGGGTGAAAAAACACAATATTAGCTATAATAAAAAAATCCTATCAGTTCCTCAATAGGGAGTCTGATAGGATACTTTTCATATTCACCCTTTTATAATTTGGATGAAATATTCAATATAGTTTTAACTTTTACTTTATTAGAATTTAGTGTTGATGTTTCAGTAAGATCAAGTTATTAATAATATAAGACTATAAACAGTTGCAGCGAGTATCGCACTTATTGGAATCGTAAGGGTCCAAGCCGTCATTAAGCTTTTGGTAATTCCCCAACGAACAGCTGATAAACGACGGGTAGCACCTACTCCTATAATGGCTCCTGATATGGTATGGGTAGTACTTACCGGAATCTTTAGGTATTCTGTGAGATAAAGAGTGAATGCACCCGCAGTCTCAGCAATGACACCTTCTAAAGGGGTAACTTTGGTAATTCGATTTCCCATGGTGCGCACTATTTTCCATCCTCCCGACATGGTTCCCAGTGAGATTGCGGTAAAGCAGGAAAAAGCGACCCAGTCGGGTAAATCGCCTACGTTGTTTACCCCCATGCCAATGCCTTGCGAATGGGCTGCTATCAGGGCAGCTGCAATGATACCCATTACCTTTTGCGAGTCGTTAAGTCCATGCCCGATGCTGAACAGGGCGGATGAGAGCAACTGTAGTCTTTTAAACCATTTCTCTGCGGTGTGGGGATGGGCCTTACGGCACAGATTCAGCACTATCAGAGTGAAGAGGAAGGCTACAAGCATACCTATGACTGGAGCCAGAAAAATGAAAAGCACGATTTTCAGGATAACCGAACTTTGAATGGCACCAAATCCATAAGCTGCAATGGCGGCTCCCGCAAACCCGCCGATAAGTGTATGGGATGAAGAAGAAGGAATTCCTCTCCACCAGGTCCACAGGTTCCAGATGATGGCTGCAATCACTCCAGACAAGATGACTGGCAAAGTAATGTATTGCTCATAGACTGTTTTTGACACAGTGTTGGCAATGCCGAAATCACCGATAAGGTATTTAGCGATGAAAAACGCCAGAAAATTGAAAAAGGCAGCCCAGATTACAGCCTGGAGCGGAGTCAGCACCTTGGTAGAAACAATGGTAGCTATTGCGTTGGCTGCATCATGAAAACCGTTGATATAGTCAAAAATCAGGGCCAGTACAATGATGGTGATGAGTAATTCCATGTGCAATTCTTTTTTTCAGGCATATTTTACGATAATGTTTCTCAGGAGTTTTCCTACATGGTCGGCGGCATCTGTCGTCTTTTCCAGTTCCTGCATGATTTCTTTTGTCTTGATCAGTTCAATGCAGTCTGTTTCTTCATTAAACAGTTGCATGATGAAAAGGTCATAGACCTCATCCGCATGGTTTTCTATCTCATGGAGCTTCTGACAGTAATCTTTCAGTCTGGACGGATTTTTGCTGAAGGTTTCCAGCTCATCCATGGCCTTGCAGATGATGGAGGCTCCTTGTTGTATGAGGACAGCCAGCTCTTTTCCGCTGTCTGAAATGGCGTGCGGCTTGTAGATGGCAATCCGCTTCGAGGCACTGTGAATGCGGTCGGTCACGTCATCGATGGAAAAGGCCAGGTCATGTATGTCTTCCCGGTCAAAGGGGGTGATAAAGGTCTGGCCTAGCTCCATGAAAATCTGCTGGGTTATCTGGTCGCCTTTTCTTTCAGCCTCCTTCACTTTGTGATAATACTCCTGCCATGTCTCTGGTGTGTCATGGTTCATGCTGTCAATCAGAAGTTCAGAAGCATTGAGTACGGTTTGTGACAATTGGTTTAATAAAGGAAAGAATTTGCTTTCTTTGGGTACAAATCGGTTTAACAGGGAATTTTTCATACTGTTGTTCGTTTATTTTTTATTCGTATATATTCAATGAGGGCAGGGCAGAGTGAAACCAGTACGATGCCCATCAAAAGTATTTTGAGGTTTTGCTGCACAAAAGGGATGTTTCCAAAGAAATAGCCTGTCATGCAAAAAAGTAAGACCCAGACAGCTGCCCCGACAAGGTTGTAAATCATAAACAAGTAATAATTCATGTGTCCCATTCCGGCGACAAACGGTGCAAAAGTGCGGACAATGGGGACAAAACGGGCAATGATTATGGTTTTTCCGCCATATTTCTGGAAGAAATGATGGGTTTTCTCCAAATGACTTTGCTTGAAGATCTTTGAGTCTGGTTGGGAGAACAGTTTTTTCCCGAAATAATGTCCAATCAGGTAGTTGCAGGAATCACCAAGCACGGCTGCGATGAAAATAACCATCATCAGCAGGCTTATTTCCAG
>NZ_JAULLJ010000085.1:0-3648 GCF_030518095.1 Bacteroides sp. ET489 | reverse complement strand
AATTACGCTCCAAATATATCACACACTTTTTTTCATCTTTTTGATGAAGTTTTTGCTAAATAGCTGATTTAGAGATATGTTGTAGAACATGTTTTTATAGAAGGTATCGTAGGGAAAGGGAAAGGGGACACATTATGTATTCACATGTGCGCGCGAGAAGGGAAAAAGAAGCAAAAAGAGGATAGAAAGGGGAAAAAGGGGGAAAGATAGGGACTAAGAGGCGCAAAGGAAAGGACTAGGAGGAGAAAAGAAGAAGGGACAGATCAAGCAAAAATAAAAAGACGAGTTGCATCAACAGCAGCTCGCCCTCAAAAAAATATGTAGTCTTCAGCAGGAGAATAGTACATTATCCTCCCCATGAAACTTTCCTCACATCAATATTGCAGCGGTAAAACTCAAAGACCTTCTTTAGACTCTTCCTGTGGAATACGCACAGAAGTATAAAGTTCAAGAATAGCAGCAATCGTCATACACACAATCCACTCGTTGCCGTGCGTAAAGAACATGAAAGCGCCCGTCAGCACCAGCAATATTGCTCCAAAAATCTGCTGACGCCGCAAACGTTTCACATTCGGACTTTTACTTTTGGACGGAGAATTAATCTGCGCAAGCGCCACCATAGCCGCCCCTATCGTATAAATATAAGGAGCAAGTTCCCATCCGGTGATATACACGGCAGCACCCGTCAGAGCCATAACGGCTCCTACAACAAAAAAAGCAGGTATCAGTTGTTTCATTATTCTATATCTTCTTCAAATACATAAATATCTTCATTGGGCTTCTTCATCAGATACTTTTCACGAGCAATACGCTCGATAGCACCCGAATCAACAGCCAACTCGTTGAGTCGTTCCGTATTCTCTTCATACTCATTACGATATTTTTCGATTTCACTGCGCAAACGACTTTCTTCACGCGCATACTGAAAACGACGCATCAGATTATTCTCGTCTAGAAATCCCAATATCACAGCAAAGATGACTAAAGTCACCAGATATTTATTGAAAAAACGGTTCTTACGGATGTAAGCCCAAAGCGAAGCAAGTTTATCCATCTGCCCTTAACTATTAAAAGACTACAATCGGCCGATACAACAAATGTTTACAGCCAATATTTACAGCCACAAAGATAAAAGGAATAAGCGAGAAACGGCAGCAACCAGATAATAAAAAATTGCAAAACACAGGTAATCTTCATCCAGCCCAACATTACCGACAAGCAAAATTTGTCTGACCGAATATAGAGATTTTCGATTTGTATGTGCTATCTTTGCACAGTATGACCAATGGAGCCAGATTTTGTACGCGGAATCCCGGCCACAGTGACAAGAAACTCCCAAATATGGAAAATTATATCGTATCAGCCCGCAAGTACCGTCCTTCGACCTTCGAGTCGGTAGTTGGACAACGGGCTCTGACCACTACTCTGAAAAATGCCATTGCCACCGGCAAACTGGCACATGCTTACCTCTTCTGCGGACCGCGAGGCGTAGGCAAAACTACTTGTGCCCGTATTTTTGCCAAGACCATCAACTGCATGCACCCCACCGCCGAAGGCGAGGCATGCAACGAATGTGAGTCGTGCACTGCTTTCAACGAACAACGTTCGTACAATATACACGAGCTGGACGCCGCCTCAAACAACTCAGTTGACGACATTCGGCAACTGGTAGAACAAGTACGTATTCCGCCACAGATAGGCAAATACAAGGTCTACATCATCGACGAGGTACACATGCTCTCGGCATCGGCCTTCAACGCTTTTCTGAAAACATTGGAAGAGCCACCCCGCCATGCCATTTTCATTCTTGCCACGACCGAGAAACACAAAATTCTGCCTACCATCCTTTCGCGCTGTCAAATATACGACTTTAGCCGCATCAGCGTGGAAGACACTGTTGCACACCTGGCATACGTAGCATCGAAGGAAGGCATCACTGCCGAGCCCGAAGCACTTAACGTAATCGCACTGAAAGCCGATGGCGGTATGCGCGACGCCCTATCCATCTTCGACCAGGTAGTCAGCTTCACCGGAGGACACATTACCTATCAAAGCGCTATCGAGAATCTGAATGTACTAGACTATGAATACTACTTCAGACTGACCGACCAGCTCCTTGAAAACAAAATAAGCGATGCCCTGTTATTGCTGAACGACGTACTGAACAAGGGCTTCGATGGCAGCCATTTCATTACCGGACTGGCATCGCACTTTCGCGACCTGTTGGTCAGCAAAGACCCTGCCACCACTTCACTGCTCGAAGTTGGTGCCAGCATCCGCGACCGTTATCAGGCACAGGCACAGAAATGCCCTGTTCCCTTCCTGTACAAAGCAATGAAACTTTGCAACGATTGCGACCTTAACTACCGGATGAGCAAAAACAAACGCCTGCTGGTAGAACTTACATTGATTCAAGTAGGGCAACTCACCGCTGGGGAGGACGATGCCAGTGGTGGGCGTAGCCCTAAACAAGCCATAAAACCTATATTCAACCAGCCTGCCGCCGCTCAGCAGCCACAGGCTACCCCTGCCATGCCCCAACAGCAGGCAACTGTTGCTCCACAGCAACCATCAGTGCAACCTCAGCAACAAGCAGCTCCTGCTACAAACAATGCACGCCAAGAAGCACCAGTACATGCTACACCGACCGCCGTGCTGCTTGCACAAGGTAAAGAGGAGAAGAAAATCCCTGTAACCCAAATGTCGAAATTGGGGATTTCCATCAAGCGTCCGCGTCAGGAAGAAGAGAAAAAGGAAATTACTACGCCTTCTTCCAATACGTCTACGACATCCACATCCCAACCTGTTGACGACTATATCTTCAACGAGCGTGACGTGAACTACTACTGGCAGGAATATGCCGGCCAAATGCCCAAAGAGCAGGTCGCTATCGCCAAACGAATGCAGAACATGCATCTTAACTTACTGAACGATACGACTTTCGAAGCAGTAGTCGACAATGAAATCGTTGCCAAGGAGTTTACCGGAATGATACCCGTCATACAAGACTACTTACGCAACCGACTGAAAAACAGAAAAGTCACCATGACCGTACGCATCAGCGCACCAACAGAGAAAGTCCGTGCTTACGGGCGAGTGGAAAAATTCCAAATGATGTCTCAGAAAAACCAAGCCTTGCTCCAACTGAAAGATGAATTTGGGTTGGAATTATATTCATAAAAAACGATTTTATATTTTCCCAGTTAGGAAAAAAAGTTTTCCCAACTGGGAAAATATTTTTCTCTAACTGGGGAAAATTCAGTTCTCATTTTTCCTAATTAATCAACTGATAATCAACACCCGCCTTTTAAGCTTCCTCAAAGCTTCGAAAGCGACTCTATTTAGACAGCATACAAATTAGATTTTTTTTAAACGAAGTAGGGAACAAGTAACCAAGAAAACCATTATTTTTGTCGCCGTAATTAGTACTAATAATAATTTAAAATCTAACGAAAATGGCTTACGTAATTAGTGACGATTGTATTGCTTGCGGAACTTGTATCGACGAGTGTCCGGTAGGCGCTATCTCTGAAGGTGATAAGTATTCTATCGACCCTGAAGCATGTACAGAATGCGGTACTTGCGCAGATGTTTGTCCTTCTGAAGCAATTCACCCGGGAGCATAATACAATCCTATTCAGAAAAGAT
>NZ_JAULLJ010000084.1:0-3759 GCF_030518095.1 Bacteroides sp. ET489 | reverse complement strand
AATATTTATTACGTCCAAATATTGTATTAACTTCAAATTCTTTATCAAATCTCAAAAGACTAGTCTTCTTAATTAAAAAGGTCGAAGCATCTCACACTTTGTGTAAGCCCTCCGACCTTCACTAGTTTAAAAAAGTCTGCTATTCACTTTTCCGTAAGCACACTTTATACTTCATTCCCAAATAGCAAAGTCTATTCGTTTTCGATATTCTTTTTCAGCAATCTGATATAAAATACTCCACCAGCAATCTGTCCTGGTTTACTACGGAAAGTAACCGTGATTGAGGATTTACCTTCTAACATATTTACCGGTATCGGATATTCTACATTGACCAATTCTTCCCTATTCCATTTACCAACCAAGTTCTCCTCAACCAATAATTCGCCATCAATCAGAATATCAAACGAACGGTTAGAGGTTTCATTTCCCCAATAACGAACCATCAACGAAAGATCTGTCTTACCATCTGTTGCCAGGTTATATTGGAAGTATCCACCATCACGAGCATCACGCCACGGTTCACCCTGGAAGTGACCAGTTTGTGATTTTTCATATTTCATCTTATGATCTACTTCAGGCTGCTGCTCTGCAGTAGCTACGGCATCCACTGTACGTTGGTCAAGCAACAATTTACGTTGTTCTGCTTCACGCTCTGCTTTCTGAAATTCCGCATATTCTGCATCATTCATCGAAAGCCAGTACATCATATAACGGCAATCATGTATACGGAAGAAAGGTTCCAATACCAAATCTGAAAGTTTTTCTCCCTTCAAAGTAAACAAATCGGGAACAGTATAACACATTTTTTTTCCTGCTACCGGTTGCATATTTTCCAATTTAGAAAGTACAGTCTTACGATCACCTATGATAAACGGAGTATCAAACACAGAAACCAGCGGACCATGAGCGATGTGCCCCCAGCGATCATCATCTGCAATTAAGCCATCCAAATGTTCAGTGCCCATACGTGCTCCCAACAAAATAGGACCACGCATAATCGCAATATAATTAGACACATTCGGCAACTCTTCTACAGTAACTTTCATCGAAGTGGTTATTTCAATCACATCCCCATCCTTCCATTTTCGGTCTATCTCAATATAACTTGAGGGCTTAGAATCTACCGCATAGTCTTTTCCCCGACAAACGACCTTCATTGCGCCTGCTTCACACCACCAAGGATGCCGAATAAGCAACTTTGCTTTTACTGCTTTCTTCACATGCAATACCAGCCGACTGCTTTCTCCATCTGGGAAAGATGTTTCTTGAGTTAAGGTAATCCCTTTCTCTTTCCAGTTCAATTCAGAAGCAACAAATAGATTCACATACAAATCATCACCATGATGAGTATAAATGAACTCACCATATTTCCCATGATTTTCCATACCCGTACCTACACAACACCACATAGCACTGTTCGGTGCAGAGTAAACACGATAGTGAGCCGGACGTGCAGATGTAAAATACACGTATCCTCCATGTTCAGGATGCTGAGTAGAAAGAATATGATTGAACATTGCTCGCTCGTAGAAATCGGCATAACGAGCTTCCGGATGCATACGGAAAAGACCTTCCGTCAATTTCAGCATATTATTGGTATTACAAGACTCAGGGCCTTCACGATCCTCTACGTAACTTTTACAATCAGTAGCAGCAGGAAAATGTTCACGACGACTATTACCACCCAAAGCTAAAGAACGATTATTCACCACTGTATTCCAAAAGAAGCATGCCGCAGAATCGTAAGTAGATTTATCCTGTTCTCTACCAGCCATATCGCTCAATTCTGCAATACGTTGATATCCTACAACTTTAGGAACTTGGGTATTGGCGTGTTTGTTATCCAAATTGTCCACTCCAGCAACCATACTATCCAACAACCAATGATGAGAGAAACGTTTAGCGGCATCCAAATATTTCAAATCACCGGTCATCTGATAAGCATCAGCATATACTTCATCCATGCCACCAAACTCATTACCCAACATCTGCTCCATTTGTTCTTCATTAAGAGGAGCGATGATCGTCAATCCCCAATCGCAAAGATCTAAAAACATTTGACGTGCTTCTTCGCTTCCTCCATACGACCATGCATCTCTCAAACCAGCATAAATCTTATGCATATTATACCAAGGCACCCAGTACTTCCAAACAATTCCAACGTTGCCTTTCTTTATCTCATTCCAAGCCACCATACCATTAGGCACACCACCAACGTAGCCGTTACCATGTTTTTGTTGACAACGCTTCAGTTCGGCAAGCATATAATCCATACGCTGTTTACACGCTTCATTTCCTGTAGCCGCATAATGAATAGCCAACGCTGACAGGTAATGACCTCCAACATGCCCGTCCAAATCTTTCCAATTCGGGAAACTTTCTCCTTTAGGAGTCAAGCCTGCTTCTTTCAAGAAAGGAGCCAGCAAACGGTCTACGTCATACTTCAACAGCACATCCACATTCAAGTCACATGCATGTTTAAATGGGCCATCCAACAACTTAACCTCTCCTAATGGAAACGTATTGGAATATAATTTATCCTGAGCAACACTATTCGGCATAATGCCCACAAGACAAAAGGCTGCAATAAAAATATTTTTTTTATTAATCATAATTGGACAAATATAAAAATAACACAACGATGCAAATGTACAAAAAATCACCTAATATTTATTACTTTGCATCATATTCAGAACCTAATAACTTTTACTTCGTAATAGATTTTTCCAACAAATCTTTCACAAAAGGTTTCGGTTGATAGTCACGATCAAAAAGCAACGCATAATCTTTACGTCCACGTACGGGAAATCCATTCTTCCACGAATCTCCGTCACTTACTCCCCATGCTGTAACTCTGCTAATCACATCAGAATGTTTAACAAAAAGATTCATAAACTCAGCCATTCGTTTATTCCACTTTTCAGAAACACTATCAGGCAAAGAAACCGGATAAGGATTTAATGCTTTGCGAAAAGCAACCGTATCAGCAATATTTGCCGTACGATTCACTTCTGGAAGTGCGCTCATATCCCATTCTGTAATCATGACTTTGGCTCCTGTTGAAGCAAAAGCCACGATACTCTGTTCAAAATCAGCCAAATCTGGATAGTTCATTCCAACATGTCCTTGCATTCCAACAGCATCTACCCGCAATCCTCTAGCCTTCATATCATTAACCAGCTTAACAACAGCATCGCGTTTCCCTTTAAAATGCATATTATAATCGTTGTAATACAATTCTGCATCTGGATCTGCCTCATGGGCATATTGGAAAGCTAAAGGAATAAATTCTTCTCCCAAAATCTGATAAAATTTACTATTTCTATAAGAGCCATTCTCCATGATAGCCTCATTCACAACATCCCAGCCTTTAATCCGTCCTTTATAACGACCAACAACCGTCATAATATGATCTTTCATACGCTGCTTCAAAACTTCTGGAAACACATTATTTCCATCTTTATCTACACAGAACCAAGGTGCCAATTGTGAATGCCATATCAGACAATGACCAGTAACTGTCAATCCATTATCCTCGCCAAATTTAACAAATTCATCAGCCTGACGAAAATTATATCTGTCTTCCTGAGGATGAATGGTCTGGCATTTCATACAATTTTCCGCCACAATAGCATTAAAATGTTTTTTCACTATATTTACTCCATTTGTATCTCGCCCAGAAGACTGAAACGTATTCAACGTGAGTTCGATATAAGCAAATAAATATTTCACTGAAAATTAGGAACATAGCGATAAAAG
>NZ_JAULLJ010000083.1:0-4325 GCF_030518095.1 Bacteroides sp. ET489 | reverse complement strand
AAAAATAGAGATGTTCAACCCATATGAAATGGCAAGTGTGCATATAGCTACGCTTAACGGATAGCATTTTAGTCATAGCTATTCAGCAACGGACAGGCTTATAATAGGTTTGTCCTTTCTTGTTTTGCCATTATTCCAAATTCATAATTATGCGATGTGTCATGCCGCCCTTGTGCAGCAGGACTTGTCGTATCATATCAAGTTGAACAATGAACTATACATATAAGAATATTTGGCTCATCAACTTTCCCGTAATGATGAGCATCCTTATCGAACAACTTATCAATATTACCGATGCTATTTTCTTGGGGCATGTAGGAGAAATAGAACTGGGTGCATCCGCCCTTGCCGGAATTTGGTATCTGGCTATCTATATGCTTGGCTTCGGTTTCAGTTTGGGCTTACAGGTCGTTATCGCACGGCGTAACGGTGAACGGCATTATTCCGAAACAGGGAAGACATTTTTTCAAGGATTGTTTTTCCTGTCGGGACTTGCTGTCTTTTTGTATTTGTTCTCCAGACTGTTTTCCCCGATTATTTTAAGTAGGCTGATTGCTTCTGCGGAAGTCTATCATGCTGTGATTGATTATTTGGACGGGCGAATTTGGGGACTACTGTTCTCCTTTCCGTTCCTTGCTTTACGTTCGTTCATGGTCGGTATTACCTATACAAAAGCCTTGAACATGGCGGCTCTGACAGCCGTATTAGTGAACATTCCAAGTAATTGGCTGCTCATATTCCATTGGAACATGGGAATAGCAGGTGCAGCCATCGCATCGTCTTTTGCCGAAGCGTGTTCGTTGGCAGTGCTGGCAATTCGTGTTTCACGTAAAATGGATAAAAGGCTTTATGGCTTGTCTTGGAGCTTCGACAAAGGTGTATTGCTCCATGTTTGTCGTGTATCCGTTTGGAGTATGCTCCATTCGTTTATCAGTGTAGCCCCTTGGTTCCTGTTCTTCGTAGCAATAGAACATTTGGGAGAATTACAACTGGCAGTGGCAAACATTCTCCGAAGCATATCTGCCCTGTTCTTTGTCATTGTCAGTTCATTTGCCGCCACAACTGGCTCGTTGGTAAGCAATCTGATTGGAGCAAACAAAAAAGAACAAGTGTTTCCGCTATGCAGCAAGGTTATCCGATTAGGCTATACCATCGGCTTACCGCTGATTACGCTTGCGTTGGTATTCTATCAGCCTGTTGTCAGTGTCTATACTGATAATTCGAATATCGTGCAAACTGCATGGTTGCCGTTTGTGGTCATGTTGCTTAACTACGTTTTTGCTTTACCCGGTTATGTCTATATGAATGCTGTAACGGGAACAGGAGCAACAGGAACAGCTTTCATCTTTCAGGCGACAACCATTGTCGCCTATCTGCTCTACCTGTGGGGATTGAGCTATTGGGATGTACCCCTTGCTGTTTATTGGACGGTAGAATACTTGTTCGTGATTGGACTTGGGGTGCAGTCTGTTATCTATCTTAAATATAAACACTATTAAAAACTGAATGTCATGATGAAAAAGATATATCCACGCACAGGTGACACGCAGACTGTGTACCTGAATGCGGTTGTGAAAGACCCGTCTATCGAAGTGGGCGACTATACCATCTACAATGATTTCGTGTCCGATCCGTTGCTTTTCGAACGAAACAATGTGCTTTATCATTATCCTATTAACCATGAGCGACTGATAATTGGCAAGTTTTGTTCCATTGCCTGCGGTGTGAAATTTCTGTTCAACTGTGCCAACCATACCTTGAAATCCTTATCCACCTATACTTTCCCGCTTTTTTATGAGGACTGGGATTTGGAGAAATCGAATGTGGTAACGGCTTGGGATAACAAAGGCGACATCGTGATAGGCAACGATGTATGGATAGGCTATGAAGCATTGATTATGGCTGGCGTTCACATCGGCAACGGAGCAATCATAGGCTCCCGTGCCGTTGTTACGAAAGATGTACCACCTTATACGATAGTTGGTGGTGTTCCTGCCAAACCGATAAGGAAACGTTTTACAGACGATACAATTCAAAAAATGGAAGCATTAAAATGGTGGGATTGGTCTTACGAGAAAATCAAGCAATGTTTGCCCTATCTTACAAGTGGAGACCTTGACAGGTTATTAAAGAATGAAAACATATAGGTGTAATAACTTTCCTCTGCAAAGGAATAATTAATAATTGGGTTACAAACAGACATTTAAGCATCAACAAACAACAAATCAAGTATTTACCCCCAAAATCGTTACAGAAGATTTTCCCAATTTTCAGTAACGATTTAGTAACGAAAGCATGTCAGAAGTAGCCATTTTAATGTCTTTCGGTTGTCCATCGGCTAAATAGAAAAAGTCCCGTAAAACGTTGATTTTACGGGACTTGTCTTAATTTGACTACCTAATGTCTTAGGTTTCAGCGGAGAGACAGGCTCTCAAACCTACATATTCAAGAAATATCATAAAATTACAAATTACTGATAATCACACACAATTTGGAATACATAGTAAATCTAAATCTTTCTGAATATCTTTTGCTATTCCAAATATTGGGTGTATATTTGGGTGTAGAATTTCAAACGCACCCAATTATGAATATCAAACGAAACATCATTTTTGCATTGGAAAGCCGGAAAAAGAACGGTGTGCCAATTGTGGAGAATGTCCCCATCCGTATGCGCGTCATATACGCAAGCCAGCGCATTGAGTTTACAACGGGTTACCGCATCGATGTAGCCAAATGGGATTCCGACAAGCAGCGAGTAAAGAACGGGTGTACCAACAAACTAAAGCAAAGTGCATCTGAAATCAATGCCGATCTGCTGAAATACTATGCCGAAATTCAAAATGTGTTCAAGGAGTTTGAGGTACAGGAAACCATGCCAACTACCCAACAACTAAAGGATGCATTCAACCTGCGGATGAAGAATGCCAACGAAGAACAGCAGGAAGAAGCACAGATAAGTTTTTGGGAGGTGTTCGATGAATTTGTAAAAGAATGCGGCAATCAGAATAACTGGACTGAATCCACATACGAAAAGTTTGCAGCCGTAAAAAATCACCTTAAAGAGTTCAAGGAAGATTTAACCTTTGAATATTTCAATGAATTCGGACTGAACGAATATGTCAATTTCCTGCGCGACAAGAAAGACATGAGAAACAGTACCATCGGTAAACAAATGGGATTCCTCAAATGGTTCCTGCGCTGGAGCTTCAAGAAAGGACATCATCAGAACATTGCATACGATACGTTCAAACCGAAACTGAAAACCACCTCGAAAAAAGTAATCTTCCTGACTTGGGATGAACTGAACAAGCTGAAAGACTACCAGATACCCAAGGATAAGCAATACCTGGAACGTGTGCGTGATGTTTTCCTGTTCTGCTGCTTTACGAGTTTGCGGTATTCGGATGTTCGCAATCTGAAAAGAAGCGATGTGAAGTCCGACCACATCGAAATAACCACAGTCAAGACTGCCGACAGCCTGACGATTGAACTGAACAAATACAGCAAAGCCATACTGGACAAATACAAGGACATCCATTTCGAGAATTACATGGCTCTGCCCGTCATCAGCAACCAGAAGATGAACGATTACCTGAAAGAGCTGGGCGAACTGGCAGAAATTAACGAACCTATACGTGAAACCTACTACAAAGGAAATGAACGTATAGATGAAGTTACACCGAAATACGCATTACTCAGCACACATGCAGGAAGAAGGACATTCATCTGTAATGCACTGGCTCTCGGTATTCCTGCACAGGTTGTAATGAAATGGACAGGGCACAGTGATTATAAAGCCATGAAGCCTTACATTGACATAGCAGATGATATTAAGGCCAATGCAATGAACAAGTTTAACCAACTCTAAAAGTATCAGTCAGTTTCACAGATTATCCATTATTAGAGTTATCTTTGTTAAGTAATAGTTAGTGATATGGAAAATAACAACGAACATAATATAAAGAAAGGTCATTTTGATGCCTTTGTCCATGCTGTCGGTTCGGAAATAGAACAGGCACAAATCCGGTTAATTACCGCAGCCAATGCCCAGATGTTGTTCCATTACTGGAAAATGGGCAACTATATACTGTATCATCAAAACCTGCATGGGTGGGGAGGTAAAATTATCAAGAAGTTGGCGCAGGCAATCCGATTCAATTACCCGGAAAAGAAAGGATATTCGGAGCGTAATCTTACTTATATGTGCCAGTTTGCCCGTTTATATCCGTTAAATGTACTTCGTAGTTTTATTGAAACAGATTCAATACTGTCTGTCCCCAATATTCAAAACATTACTAATCAAAATAGAAATTCAAGCAAAA
>NZ_JAULLJ010000082.1:0-4393 GCF_030518095.1 Bacteroides sp. ET489 | reverse complement strand
CAAATGCAAACAATCATTCCGGGCACCCACTTCCCGATCCTTTCATAATTCAAAAGGATAATTCAATCCAAGCGCGCTGCGTACCCTCTTTTTGGCAGCCTTTCCAAGCCACCAAGTACGTGCATTCATCTGTTTGCGCACCTGTTCAGTCCGTTTAGGACTGGTGACCGGAACTTCGTCCGCATAGCGGATACTTGCAATGAAGCGAGACAGATAAACTTCCTCATCCTCGCTACCTTCTTCAGTCAGCAACATCTTCATCATGCCTATAGGATGACCCTGCTTATGAAGGTTGACGCTGACACAAATCGGATATTTGTCCTTGTACTCAAACCCTTCCGGCAGCTGCATCCGGCAAACGACCACCGTATCGGCACCGCAACGGTACACTTCCCTGCCTCGGGTGAACATCCTGACATAACGGCCCGTATCCACCGCAAGCCCCTTGTCCAGCGGATTCTCTCCCAACGAAGCTTTCAATTCCTCATACACTCTGTCTCGACCCCATTTATTGAAATAAGGATACAGCAACAGACAGTTCTCGTCCTCGGAAACCAAGGATACTGCATACTGCCAAAACGTTCCTTTCCCCGTATAAAGAGTAAGAGGATAAGTCTCTTTTGACAATACTTTAAATCCTTCTGGTTTCGTCACCTCAATGCCATACAACTTTTCAACCTGAAAACTGTACAGGTCAAAAATGCGTTTCTGACTCCATCCGCTTATACTGCAAAGCAGAACGACCAACAGCATCATAAAAGCATGTTTCATAAAGGTGCGTCAAAATGAAAAAGTATAATCTTTATGTAATGTCATCCTGAACAAAGTGAAGGATCTGAATGCCCGAGCATCCTTTTTTTGAGATTCTTCGCTTTGTTCAAACTATACCTAAATAATAAGAGCTATCTTGAGCGAAGATAATGAAAAAATACGAGTCTTTCTCTAATTTAATACGCTCTTCAAAGTTCACAAAAGATCATTTTTTACTAAAAATTTCAACGGCCTTTTGTTCAATACTATCAAACGAACTTGCCTGTGCCTTCTTCCAATCGAGTATCTCCACCCGAATAACAACACCAAATTCGTCTTTCACCCGTTGCTCTATCTCCGCTACACGCACTTTCTTTTCCTCAAGATACCAAGTCAGATAAAGCAACAGGCTCGTCACTTTTTATCTGCTGGCAACTCCTTTTCGGAAAATTTCAAATTTAAGGGCGTCCTTTCTCTTCCTTCGCAAATAGCGATCATCTCCAGCGCCATATCTTCCGCGTCCGTCACACCAATTTTACTTTTAAATTCCTCATAAGCAGTCCTCATATTGTCCAAATCCTGCACCTCCTTTGTTATTTTCAATTTGGCATCCCAAGCATTTCGTTCCTCCACCGTTGTACAACTGAAATAAGCTTTCTGCTCATCTGCCGAAAGCTCATTCACACTTTTGACACTTTTCTCAAGATAATTCTGAAAGACCCTTTGATAGTTCAAAAAAGCTGTTGTCTGTGCGATGGAATCAACCCTTTCCCGTTCGCTGTCTGTCAGTTTTGTATATGCAGGCAACTGGCTTCTGTCCTTTACTGCCCTATTTTCACTTATTTTTTCAACAATTCCATTTTGCCCTTCCACATTGTTACAGGCAAATAATAGAAAAGATAACCCACAAAGAGCAACAAGTTTCAATGTAATTCTACTCATAGTTGTACATTTTAAATATTCGACAAATAAGCTTCCGCTTCGTTATTTAAGTTGATGTCTCAAAGTTCACCAAACCAATTCTGATAACCAAGGCATCGACTGTGCAAAAACTGTGCATTTTGTTTCGCCGCCATACTCAATGCAAAAAATATTTCATTTTTCAAACAGCACCAGAGAACCTATCGGATCATATACAAATTTACCGCCCTTATGAGCAACGGCTACAGAATTAAAAGTTTTTCCTTTATATTCCCATTGTAACTCTATAAGTTCCATTCCTATTTTAAGTTCTTTAGTCAACTGCTGTTGAATCAGATCATATGTATCCTTCTGTCGCACGGAGCGCTCCTTTTCCCTACCCTCCTTCAGAGGTAGTATTTCGTAACGGGTTCCGGTTTCATCCAGATAAAACACTCCTTTCGTATCATCAGCAAACGTTCGTTTCAGATAATCATCCAACTGCTGCTGCGAGCTAATTTCACCCAGTTCTTTGTAACCCATCAGTTTTAGGTCTTTCATGCTTTTCTCTGCACATTCTTTCACAAATTCTATTTGTTCCTTCCACGTCGATAACACCTTTCCCTCACAAGGATCCGTTATCGTTTTCTGAGCATTCAGATTACACACAGAAAACAAGAAACTCACTACCAATAAAAAACTTCTTACTTTCATCATAATAATACACTTTACTATTTTACACTATTGTTTTACATTTAAGTTTACAAAGCCTTTTTATTAGGTGACAAGGCTTCAGCCAACAAGCTAATAAGGTCCCAAATACCCTATTTTATAAAGTACCGCCCGAAACGGCTCGCTACAAACGCCTTGTCAACTCGTCAACTTGTCCACTGCAGATTAAGTTTGCGAATTGAAAATCGACGAAGTCAAGGTTGGATTAAGTTCATATCTCAAAGTTCACCAAATCAATTCAAATCATCAAGAAATCGAGCGTGCAAAAACGTGCAAACTCCGTAAATACACAATTTTCCTAATCAGAGAGAGTTAACAAGCACGCTTAACCACGCAGATGCAAGCAGTTCATTCCGGGCAATGCCGTTCGAACGTATCTCTGAACATACCTACAGGAAAGATGAAGTCAAGCGAACCGCGTATCTTATCCTTATCAGCCTGATCCAACCGACGGATGCGCGAGTCTATCCGTTTACGTAGCTTTTTGATCTTCTTTAGACTGGGAAGCGCCGGCGCTTCGTCCGAATAGCGCATGCTTCCAAGGAAACGTTTCAGATAGTCGTCCGCATGTTTGCAGCCTTCTTCGGTCAGTACCATCTTCATGATGCCCGAAGCATGACCGCTCTTCCTGATAAGGATTCCAACATAAGCCGAATACTTTTCCTTGTATTCGAATCCTTTCGGCAGTTTTATCCTATAAACTGTCAGCGTATCGGCATTGCAACAGTCCACCAGTTCTCCCTGAGTAAATATTTTCACATAACGGGCCGTGTCCAAAGGAATCGTAATATCCCACGTATCCATCCCCAACGAAGCCTTCAAGTCACTATATGCATTTCCTTTTATGCCCGGCCAATAATTGAAGAATGGATACAGCAATAGACAATTCTTATCCTCGGAAACCAAAGAAACAGGATAAACAAAACCTCCATTTTCTCCCACATAAAATTGAATGGGATAAGAATCTTCAACCAACTCTTCGAATCCATCAGGTCTCGTCACCTTAATGTCATACATCTTTTCAACCACATGGCTGTACACGTCAAAGACGTATTTCTGCCCCCATCCGCTTGCACTGCAAAGCAGAACGACCATCATAACAAAAGCATGTCTCATAAATATTATTTTTAAGTTCGTATTTCAAAATTCCGGGAAAAGTAAGGGACAACCAACAAATCGACTGTGCAAAAACTGTGCATTTGGCGTTGAGCGGGAAGAAAAACTGTGCAAAAAACTGTGCACGGAGTATGCAAGAGGCTTATAATGAGAGAATAAACTTATCCCACTCTTTAGCTTCCGAACCGTTTTGGAAAAACTTGGCACAAAGCCTCCGCCGAAGGGAACTGACGCCTTCGGGCGAAAGAAACAACAGAGCGGCAATCTCTTTGTTTTTAAACCGAGCCTTAATGAGCAGGCAGGCACGCCATTCTTTTTCCTTCAACTGCCCTAAGCGACCCAGCTTTTGAGTAAACCCGTCGAAGGAGCCATCGAGCTGTTCGGCAAACCGGCTCCACTCGGCAGAAGTGACGGCCTGCCCGGTTGTCAACTTCTGCCTGAACAAGGCATAGATTTCCGACTGGGAAAACAGGTCCTGATCCAACAAACGCTTGTTTTGCTCCAATTCCACCTGCCAGTTCATGTGGGACAGAATGTCGATTTGCTGCTGCAGCTGCTCGCATTGCAAGCTGCTGCCCTGCAACTGAGTGTTCAGCTCTTGGATGCGGTTTTCCAACCGATGAATATGTTCGCGATTGTCTTCTACAAACTGCCGGCTGTTGCGATAGGCCTCGGCCTGCAACTGCTCGGCCACCTGCAGACGCAGACGCATGACCTTGCGCCGATGCAAATAATAGAGTGTACCGCCACACGCAAACAGGACAAACACCACCAAGATGGCGACATTCATCTGACGCTGACGCAGGTTCTGAAGCTTCAAACGCTGGTTCTCCTGCTCGCGAAGCTGGTAATTGTAATGTGAATGAGCGCTTCGGACTTCATCCGTTTTAGTCAA
>NZ_JAULLJ010000081.1:0-4445 GCF_030518095.1 Bacteroides sp. ET489 | reverse complement strand
TTCCACCTGGAACAGCCGCCTGAAGCGCTGGGAGCCCGAGTACGGATAAGAAACCCGCCGCATCTGTCCCCAAATTGCCCCGCGTCTGCCACCAAGATGCGGGGCAACAGGGCGGAAAACCCCACGGGTTTGGAGGGCAAAGGCGAGGCGTTTTCACCACAGAGGACACGGAGTCGCACAGAGGGAAAAATTTTATCCGTGTTATCTGTGTCTAAAAACTTCTTTCAACGCAAATTACGCAGATTATCGCAGATTAAAAATTAATAAAATAATCTGTGCTCATCAGTTATATCTGCGTTATCTGCATGCCATTGTTACACCACAGATTACGCAGATTGTCACAGATTAAAATCCTGGTTTTTCCGTGTCATCCGCGTCATCTGCGTCTGAAAAATGTACCATCCGCATGGTCATTTGCACATTAGCACATTTGCACATTACCCCACACGTTAAACCCTTAAAACACACAAAAAACATGAGAAATTTCAGTCAGGCCGGCATCGACACCGGCGGCCGCACCAGCGGCAAGATACGGACCACCTGCCCCAAATGCAAAGACACCCGCACCCACCCCGAGGACAAGTCGCTCTCCGTCGACCTGGACACCGGATGGTGCCACTGCTTCCACTGCGAAGCCAATTTCCGCGTACCCGACTCCGACGAAGAACGCCAGCGCCAACGGCGCCTCGACCGCCAGCAGCGCCAGCACGAAGCCCAGTCGGCCACCAGGCGCTACGTACGCCCCAGCTTCGTCGAGGCCAACCTCAACCTGCCCGCCTCCATCGCCGACTACCTGGTAGGCAAGCGTGGCATCAGCCCCCAGACCCTGCGCCAGCTCAAGGTGACCGGGCAGTACGAACCCATGCCCCCCTTCGGGCAGGGCAGCACGCCCAAGGACCCCGAACTCTGCATCGGCTTCAACTACTTCGAGGACGGACGACTGGTGAACACCAAGTTCCGCACCCTGCAGAAAGCCTTCAAGATGGTGAAAGGCGCCGAACTCATCCCCTACAACCTCGACTCGCTGAAGGGGGCGGACAGCTGCTACATCGTCGAAGGCGAGATTGACGCCCTGACCCTGCACGAAGTGGGCCGCACGGCCGTCGTCTCCGTGCCCGCCGGCGGAAACACCAACTCCGCCTGGCTGGACCGCTTCATGGAGAGCCACTTCGACGCCATGAAGACCATCTACCTGGCCACCGACACCGACGCCAACGGCCTGAAGATGCGCCACGAGCTGATACGCCGCTTTGGCGAGGAACGCTGCCGCATCGTCACCTTCAGCCCCGACTGCAAGGACGCCAACGAAGAACTGCTGCGCCACGGACGCGACAGCCTGCTGCACTGCCTCGACCAGGCCGCCGAGCTGCCGCTGGAAGACGTGGTGACCGCGGCCGACCTGCGCGAAGACCTTAAAGCCCTCTTCGAAAACGGCCTGACACGCGGCGCCGAGACGGGACTGGCCAACTTCGACCGCCTCTGCACCTTCGAGACCGGACGGCTGCTCGTCGTCACCGGACGGCCCGGCGACGGGAAGTCGGAGTTCGTCGACGAGCTGGTCACCCGACTGGCCATGCTGCACGACTGGAAAGCCCTCTACTTCAGCCCCGAAAACCAGCCCCTTGCCCTGCACCAGTGCAAGCTCATCGAGCGCATCGCCGGCGAGAAGTTCCGCCGCAGTTCGGGACTGGAGCCGCAGCGCGTGGAGCAGATCGTGGACTGGCTCAGCGAAAACATCTTCCACCTGCAACCCGGCACCGAGGCCTACACGCTGGACCACGTGCTGGCCACCGCCCGCCGGATGGTGGTGCGCAGGGGCATCCGCATCCTCGTCATCGACCCCTTGAACCGGCTGGAGCAGCAACTGGCGCCGGGACAGACCGAACTGCAGTACATCTCGGACCTGCTGAACCGCCTGAGCCGCTTTGCCATGCAGAACCGCTGCCTGGTCATCCTCGTGGCCCATCCGCGCAAGGTGAACCGCAACCCCTTGGGCGAACTGCGCCGGGTGGAGATGAACGACATCAACGGCTCGGCCGACTTTGCCAACAAGTGCGACTACTGCCTTGTGGTGGAGCGCGACCGCATAGGCGGCTGCACCCGCGTACACGTCGAGAAAGTGCGCTTCCGCCACCTGGGCGAGCCGGGCAGCTGCTGCTTCACCTACAACAAAGACTGCGGCCGCTACCAGCCCTGCCAGGAACGGCAGAACGGCAACGGCCGCGAACTCTTCGACGTGGACTACCCCGACAGCTTCTGGGAAGCCTGCCTCAGGGAGCACCTAAAGCCTCGACAATCAGCCTGACCTGCGCAGGCGTATAGCACTTGGCACGCGGATTCAGCCCGGTCTTCTCCAAAGCCTCGGAGAGGCCGGGCTTCATTTTTATCCAGCGGTTCAGCATCTTCACCGCACTGTCTGCACTGATTCTCGGATTGTATTTTGCTGCCAGCTCCCTCTTCCCGTAGCTGCGCAGCTCGAACGGATGTTCGGTCACTTCTTCCTCTCTCATGGTTTTGCCGCTTTTTTATGATTGATAATTCCGTTTAACTGCATCACAAATATAGCGAAAACTAACAACATAAGCAAGCATATTCCATACTTTCTTCACACAAAAACCTACCCTAACCCACAAAAACATACTTATACGGACACAAACCGACCGTAACCAACAATAACAGATTCATTGCCAAACAGATATAGTATCTTTGAACCAGCAGACAAGGAGAAAGGGATGCCATGGAGCCCACCGGAAAGCCTGCACGGGAGGAACGCCGTACCGATTCCATTCACAACAAATAAAAATCTTAACATCATGACAAAAGCATTAGTAGTGCGCGTACAACGCCACAAGAAAATCGGGGACAAAAGCTCCCCCATGGTCTACACCCTGGTGCGCAAGCCCAAGGACGCCAAGACCTACGACCTGGAACGCATCGCCGCCGACATCGAGGCACTGGGCGGCATGTCGGCCGAAGACGTGCTGCACGTGGCACGCGGCCTGATCCGCAGCATCCGCCAGATTCTGACGGACGGAAACACGGTGAAAGTGGACGGCCTGGGACTGTTCCGCACCACCTTCAGTTGCGAGACCGCCGAAGAGGCCAAGAACTGCACGGTGAAGAACATCACCCGCGTCAACATCCGCTTCATGGCCGACAGCTCGCTCCGACTGGTGAACGACACCAACGCCTCCACCAAAGGCGCCCCGAACAACATCGAGTTCGAACTGGTCGCTGCCGACGGCGCCGACACAGGCAGTGACGGTAGCAGCACTGTCACCCCCGGCGGCGGAACCGGTGAAGACGGCGGGGAGGACCCGTTAGGTTAAATTCTGTTGAGGGATGAGGGGTGAGGGTTTATGGTTGAGGGTTTATGGTTTAGGGTGTATAGACAATGCACACGAACCTGGCCCCGCCTCCCCTCTGTGAAACTCTGTGGTACATCTTTCAGACACGGATGACGCGGATGACACGGAAAAATATGGATTTTAATCTGCGATAATCTGCGTAATCTGCGTTGAAAGAAGTTTTTAGGCACGGATTAAAATTTTCCCCTCTGTGGGACTCTGTGGACTCAGTGGTGCCCTCCCTCCCCCCTAAACCTTAAACCCTCATCCCTAAACCCTAAACAAAAGAACCATGCGAAGAATCGATTACATCGTCATCCACTGTAGCGCCACCCGTGAGGGCCACGTCCTCACCCCCGAGGCGCTGGACCGGGAGCACCGTCGCCGCGGCTACCGCATGACGGGCTACCACTACTACATCCGCCGCGACGGGACTACCGTCGTCACCCGCCCTCTGGAGCTTGCAGGGGCGCACGTGAAAGGCTACAACAAGCACTCCATCGGCATCTGCTACGAAGGCGGACTGGACGCCCAGGGCCAACCCAAGGACACCCGCACGCCCGAACAGCGCGCCGCCCTGCGCCTGCTGGTGGCCCAGCTGCTGCGCCGCTTCAAGGGCAACGTCCGCGTCTGCGGACACCGCGACCTCAGCCCCGACCTGGACCGCAACGGAACGGTCGAGGCATGGGAGTGGGTGAAGCAATGCCCGTGCTTCGAGGTGGCGAAGGAGATGTAGGGGAATGGAGAATGGAGAATTGATAATTGAGAATGGAGAATTGATAATGGAGACAAGTGGGTAGTAAACGAGGACAACGAGGATTACGGGAACTTCGGCAGCTAAAGCCCCTCGTCAACTTGTCCCCTCGTCAACTTGTCAACTCGTCAACTACTATCAACCGCAACGAAAGGAGGTGTGAAAATTATGGCTGTCAAGAAATCGACTTGGGATCTGATTATCAAGATCATCTGTGCTGTGGCAGGTGTGCTGGCCGGCGCACTGGGCGTTCAAGCCGCTAACCTGCTGTAGGCCGCCCGCTAAGCGCGGAGAAGGCTGCTGTGTCAAAATGAGGTGACACAGTCCGGCTCCCCTCCTTCCGG
>NZ_JAULLJ010000080.1:0-4447 GCF_030518095.1 Bacteroides sp. ET489 | reverse complement strand
TCTATTTTTTGTTAGTATTGCAAAGATAGCATTTGTTCTTGATTATACCTCCAAGTTCTTGATTTCTTTTTGTAGATTTTCCAAAAAACGGGAAGCATGTGCGCCATCCATTTGTGTATGGTGAAACTGAAAAGAGACCGTCAATGTACGCTTCCACAACCTTCGTTTATATTTACCCCAGATTAAAAACGGATTATTGAACACACCGCTGTACATACCTACTGCCCCATCTATCTCATATTGTGCAAGAGCAGATGTACCAATGACCATGCTGTCCGTCAGGTCATGATTTTGGCAACTTTCAGAAACTTGCTTCGTAAGTCTCAGATAATCAGTATTGAACTGCTGCAAATTATTGGAAAAAGGAATATCGCAGGAACTAACTTCGCCCTCTCGATTGGCTACAATAGAACAGACAGCAAGATTGTCGTATTGCATTAACTTCTTGTCAACAGGAAGCATATAGAACTCTTTTATGTCGCTTGCTGCTTTTCCGATACACCAGCACATCAACATATTGAACTTTAGCCTTGTCCGTTTGCTGATTTGGGTTAGGCGAGTAACATCTATGGTCTTGAAAAAGGTGAGCATGGGCATGGGGGCATTCATCCACAATTCAAATGCATAGGCACGGGTTGTTTCTTTTGGATTTACTTCTTTCATTCTATCATTCATTTTAAGTTTAATCAGAGCAAAGGTAAGTCGGCTATCAAACTATGGATAGAATAAAAGGGACATTATATAGGGTTGTTAAACAAATCGGAATAAGGCTTGCATACGTTTAACAAAGACAATGGCGTATAACCGCTAAATTGTTTAAACTCCCGGATAAAATGCGATTGGTCTGCGTAGCCACATTGATATGCAATTTGAGCCAGATTTGTATCTTCTGTGTAATGCTGTAGCAGTTTCAATGATTTCTGGAAACGAACAATTCTTGCATATTCCTTCGGATTCGCACCTACCAGCTCATTGAACAGACGCTCAAATTGTTTTTTGCTCAAACAGACAGTAGAAGCCAGTTCTGTGACGGAAATGGCAGGCATGGTGAATAGTTGTTGGATTGCGGAAGCTATTCTTTTGAGATTGCATGTAGTTTTTGAAGTCAATGCGTCTATTATTCGAGATAACAGCCATTGCTCTATTATTGTAATACATGAGTTGGTATCTTCATAATTAAAGATTTGCGCAGCCAGTTGTTTTAATTTTGCGTTTTCAATGTCATAACCGGAAATCTCTTGATTATGTAATAAAGATATGGGCATATTCAAGAAGGCTTTTAGAACGTATGGCTGAAACACAACCACTATCATTTCCACATTTCCATCCGCATATAAATGGGAAGGATAATTTACCTGACCGCTGATGCAAAATTCCGATTGGGCGGTTTGCAACTCCGGGATATAGAGTGGTGTTTGTTTGTGGAAAATGATTTGAGGACAACCAATAGGAAAAGTAAGAGTATTCAGCGGTTGATTGCTTTTGAATACCCAATAATATCGAACGTAAGGTTGTAATAACTTACATGGCTTATAAAATTGGAATTTATCTTGAATCATTTTACAAAGGTAAGGCTTTTTGTTGTTTCTTATTGGCTATGAACAAAAATATAGCTGCAAATAAAATAACTTGCAGACATTTTTAATCTATTAACACGTGTTAGTTTTTTCGTTGAGACCTAAAGGTATTAAAATGCCTACTTCTGACAAGGTTCCGTTACAAAATCGTTACAGGAAAATCGGGAAAATCTTCTGTAACGATTTCCGATGTAAGTCGTTGATTTGTTGTTTGTTGATATTTAAATCTCTTTTGTAGCGTTAAGAAGCAAAAATAAAATAGGATACTATATTAATTATAATATCCTATTTTGTTTAATATCTCTTGTTGCGACTTCAATATGATTCTCCTCGTATAAACATATTCTGATAATTAATCACCAGCCGTTTGAATGATAATACGAAATCTGCTCCCAATGAACCAGAAAACAGCTGGCTGTCGTTTTCTGTATTCTTAATGACTTCTGTATTATGCAGTGTTACAATAGAACCTGCCGCCTCGAAACAGAATTCTGGCAATGTTACTGCTTTTATCTGCGATATTCCGCCAAAACCTCCACGGGAAGTGGGCTGTTCTGTGAGTCCGTCAATGGAGTCGGGGAATGTTTTCGCAAACTTGTTCCCTAAATCGGACTTTACATTTCCGGTATCAAAAATCAAATCAAACGGTTGCCCGTTATAACTGATTCTCACTTGGGGTGTGTTTGATGACAGATACATATTGGGTTCCCCTACAGATGCTTTTTGCGGGAAAACAAATCTTCCGGCTTCATTGTCTATGATGATTTCCTTTGCATCCCTGATACAATGGTAGCCAAGCACTCCGTCAAATGCAAATATCGAATCGAGTTCATTGTCGGGAGGTGCGACCATAAAAACGGGGTTGTGATATATCATCTCTCCAATTTTCATAGAATCTGCCGTAGCAAGTTTTACAAACCCTATCTCCATGCCTGATACCGGAATCGAATCTGCTACAATTTTTAGATTGGCTTCTTCCGCATACTTTTCTGAAACGAAATTACCGAAAGAACACCCTGTGTCGAAAATATAGTTTTTCGTTACGCCGTTTACTTCTACGGGTATATAAATATGTTTGCCTCTTCCTACTGTTTCCACGCTTAACGGTACTGTAACATCTTGGTTGGGGCGTTCAAGATATGGTTTGGGCATATTGGCAAGTGCTTTGCCTATTTTCTCTATAAACACAAAACTGTAAAGGGCTTCAAACGGGACGGAGTTTTTGAGTGCATTCACCAAATTTTCTCCAACTTCTCCTGCTTGCTCGTACATGTCCAGATTTAAAAAGTTCATGCCTTGCAAAGCAGCCATGCCTATTGAGGTTTCTGCCCCCATTTCATTTTGGTGATGGAGCAACAGGCTGTCAAGGGCAACGGCGGCACTTTCCGGCTTATTAAATCCAATGCCTAATTGTGCATCAGCTATCAGATTAAGCATTTTGATACTCACAGAGTCTCTTAGATTCGGATATTCTTTTCTTAATTGAAACAAATCGCCGTTATTCAGAATTTCGCCCATTCTCACATCTGCCTGTGTTTGAGAATAAGCAGAATTGTATGCCAATAAAAAGGCGATAAGGAGAAACGAAAGTCTATTTATAATTCTCATATTGATTTTGATTTATGTATTAAACAGTGAACAAATATAGCATATAAAACATGATGGAGGAGCAAATAAAATGCATTTGGCTGCTTCTTTCTGCAAAATTTGAGCAATTTAACGGATATCAATGATTTGGGTATAAATCTCAGTAAAAGGTATACAGCATGGGAGCGGAATAAGATCTACTTTTGTAGTGAAAACAAATTGCTAACCGATTAAAATGGTGGAGTTATGAGATTTAAACTGATTTTAGTATTTAGCGCATTGGTAATAAACAGTACAATTATTATGGCACAGAAAACAATTAAACAGACTGCTGGAAGAGATCAGCTGGGAGAGTTTGCTCCTAAATTTGCGGAATTGAATGATGATGTCCTTTTTGGTGAGGTGTGGAGCCGTACGGATAAGTTGGGACTGCGCGACCGCAGTCTGGTGACTATCACTGCCTTGATCAGTCAGGGAATTACTGACAGTTCGTTGATTTATCATCTTCAGTCGGCCAAACAGAATGGAATTACCCGTACTGAGATTGCTGAGATTCTTACGCATATGGGTTTCTATGCGGGTTGGCCAAAGGTATGGGCGGCTTTTAGACTGGCCAAGGATGTTTGGACGGAGGATGTTGCTGGAACAGATGCGAAGTCTGCTTTCCAGCGTGAAATGATTTTTCCGATAGGCGAACCTAATACGGCGTATGCTCAGTATTTTATAGGAAATAGTTATTTGGCTCCTGTCTCGAAAGAGCAGGTTCCGGTTTCTAATGTAACCTTTGAGCCTGGATGCCGGAATAACTGGCATGTTCATCGCGCAACAAAGGGAGGTGGACAGATGCTGATTGGAGTGGCAGGCCGTGGCTGGTATCAGGAAGAAGGAAAACCTGCAGTTGAAATCTTGCCCGGTACCGTAATCCATATACCGGCGAATGTCAAGCACTGGCATGGAGCGGCTGCTGACAGTTGGTTTGCTCATCTGGCTTTTGAGGTGGCTGGAGAAAATACTTCGAACGAATGGTTGGAGCCGGTGTCGGATGAGGAGTATGGCAAGTTGAAGTGATGGATTCTTGGAGGTCTTCTAGTAATTAGAAGAATCTCATGCAGATATTTCCCTAACTAGGAAAAAATATTTTCCCAGTTTGGGAAATTTTTTTCTCTAACTGGGCGGGAAAAACGGCTTAATAGTCCAAGATGTTTTTTTAGTGGAAGGGAAGAATAGGTTTATGAAAGGTGGGTAACAAAAAAGCTCTGATTCATTTCGAATCAGAGCTTTTT